>DASTEM010000243.1:0-4033 GCA_035709545.1 Gaiellaceae bacterium
CACCGTATCGCGCCAACTGGGGACTCTCGCGTCGTCCGGGCTCGTGGAACGCGTGGCGAGCTCGGGCCGGTACCGCCTCGGCATCCGCCTCGTCCACCTCGCGAACGCCGTCCTCGCACGGCTCGACATCCGCGATGTCGCGCGCCCTCACCTCATCGCGCTTGTCGAGGCCACCGGCGAAACGGCAACCCTCTCGGTGCCAGGCGACGAGGACGCGATCACCGTCGACTTCGTCCCGGGCGCGCACCAGATTCAGCCCGTCTCGCGGCTCGGGCGGCCGTCGATCGCGCATGCGACTTCTGCCGGGAAGGTGATGCTCGCATTCTCAGGGCGCGAGCTGCCAGAGGGCCCGTTCCGCGCGTATACACCTCGTACGATCACCGACCCGAAGCGGCTCGCACTCGAGATCGAGACCGTTCGGGAGCGGGGCTACGCGGAGGCGGCGGGAGAGCGCGAGCCAGGATTGACCGCGATCGCTGCCCCGATCCGCTCCGCCCGCGGCGAGCTCGAGGCGATCGTCGCCCTGCAGGGCCCGAGCGAGCGGTTCGACGCCTCCGCGGTAGAGGCGGCCGTGCCGTTCCTCCTCGAGCGCGCCGCCGCGATCTCAGCCGAGCTCGGTTGGCGCCCCGCCTGACCGAGGTCCGCAACAAGATCGCGCCGATTGTGCTCGAGCGTGCCTACCCGCAAGGAGCGGATCGGTGGGCGATCGATTACCGTGGATGCGTCGAGACACATTCCACGACGAGCAAAGGAGAAAGAGCGTTGATCGTCGTTCGCTTCAAGATGCAATCGCAGCCGGACAAGGCTGAGCAGGTTCTCGCCGCTCTTCAGGACGTCATCGCGCCCAGTCGCGCGCTCGCGGGAGTCGTCAGCTTCGACATCGCCCGGGATCTGGCTGATCCCAACGCGTTCATCGCCACCGAGGTCTTCGACGACCGGGCAGCACTCGATCGCCAGGAGTCGTTGCCGGAGGTCGGTAGGGCCTTGGCCGTCCTCGAGGAATCCCTGGTCGCCGAACCAGAGGCGACGATCTTTCACGTCTCCTCGTCCGAACCGTGGGGCTGAGGAGCATCAGGCACCCCGGTTCCTCGCCAGTCAGCGCGCGTTCGAGCCCGGGACCCAGTCGGTGCCGGCGAGGGGAACCTTCGCCATCGCCGCCGCCTCGATCGTGAGCGCCACAAGGTCCTCGGGCTCGAGGTTGTGGACGTGCGACTTCCCGCACGCGCGGGCGAGTGTCTGCGTCTCGAGGGTGAGCACGCGCAGGTAGTTCGCGACCTTGCGGCCGCCGACGACCGGGTCGAAACGGGCGGCTAGCTCGTCGTCCTGCGTCGAGATGCCCACCGGGTCGCGACCGGCCTGGTAGTCGTCGTAGAAGCCTGCGGCGCTGCCGATCTCGCGATACGCCTCGTCGTACTCGGGGCTGTTGTCGCCCATCGCGACGAGCGCGGCCGTTCCGATCGAGACAGCGTCGGCGCCCAGCGCCAAGGCCTTCGCCACGTCTGCTCCACTGCGGATCCCACCCGAGACGATCAGCTGCACCTTGCGGTGCATCCCGAGCTCCTGAAGGGTGTCGGCGGCGATGCGCGTCGCCGGCAGCGTCGGGATCCCGACATGCTCGATGAAGACGTCCTGCGTCGCGGCCGTGCCTCCCTGCATCCCGTCGACGACGATGACGTCCGCGCCGGCCTTCACCGCGAGCTGAACGTCGTAGTAGGTGCGCGTCGCGCCGACCTTGACGAAGATCGGCTTCTCCCAGTCGGTGATCTCGCGAAGCTCGTGGATCTTTATCTCCAAGTCGTCGGGCCCGGTCCAGTCCGGGTGGCGCGAGGCGCTCCGCTGGTCGATCCCCTTCGGAAGCGAGCGCATCTCGGCTACGCGGTCGGAGATCTTGTGACCGAGGAGCATCCCGCCCCCGCCCGGCTTTGCTCCCTGCCCGACGACCACCTCGATCGCGTCCGCACGCCGCAGGTCGTCGGGGTTCATGCCGTAGCGCGAAGGCAGGAGCTGGTAGACGAGCGTCTTCGAGTGCTCGCGTTCCTCGTTCGTCATGCCGCCGTCGCCGGTCGTCGTGGACGTCCCGACCTCGGTGGCGCCGCGGCCGAGAGCCTCCTTCGCCGGCGCCGAGAGCGCGCCGAAGCTCATGCCGGCGATCGTGATCGGGATCTTCAGCTCGAGCGGCTTCTTCGCGAAGCGGGTTCCGAGGACGACGTCGGTTGCGCACCTCTCGCGGTAGCCCTCGAGGGGGTAGCGCGAGACGCTCGCACCCAGGAAGAGGAGGTCGTCGAAATGCGGGAGCCGCCGCTTGGCGCCGAAGCCGCGGATGTCGTAGAGCCCTTCGCGCGCGGCACGCTGGATCTCTGCGATGACGGTGCGATCGAAGAGGTAGGACTCGCGGAGCCCCCACGGCCGATCGGTCTCGACCGGCATCAGTACGCGCCCGCGTTGTCGATCTTGAAGTTGTAAAGCTGGCGCGCGGAGCCGTACCGCCGGAAGTCGGAAGCATCGGCATCGACTCCGGCCGCGTCGAGGAGCGAGGCAACCTGGGCGACGTGCTCGTCGCGCATCTCCTTCTCGATGCAGTCGGCGCCCAGGCCGGTCACCGAGCCGCGAACGTACAGTCGCGCCTCGTAGATCGAGTCGCCGAGTGCGTCACCGGCGTCGCCGCAGACGACAAGGCAGCCGGTCTGAGCCATGAACGCGCTCATGTGGCCAACCGAGCCGCCGACGACGATGTCGATCCCCTTCATGGAGATCCCACAGCGAGACGACGCGTCCCCTCGAATCACGAGCAAGCCGCCGCGTCCGGTTGCCCCGGCCGACTGGCTCACGTTCCCGTCCACGATGACGCGCCCGGACATGAGGTTCTCGGCGATGCCGGTGGATGCATTGCCGTGGACCCGCACCGTCGCGAGCTTGTTCATGCCCGCGCAGTAGTAACCCACGTGGCCCTCGATCTCGACCTCGATCTCGGCGTCGAGACCGCACGCAAGAGCGTGCTCGCCGCTCGGGTTCAGGATCCGAAAGCGTCGCGGCCCGGGGGCACCGCCGGCCAGTTCGTGGAGCCGCTGGTTGAGCTCGCGAAGTGAGATCGCTTCGAGGTCGATCACCTCGAGCTCAGCGGCCTCGGTGCTCTCGGCGGTCGCCACGGCCATCAGTGCCCCTTCAGGTGATGTTGCCCCGTTCCTGCCGAGCGAAAAGCAAGCCAGGCGAGGACGCAGGGAGCGGCCATATCAGAAGATATGGGCGCGACTGAGGACGAAGCATGGCGCAGCTTTGCAGCCGGCAGGAACAGGGAGGACATTGCCTGAAGGGGCACTAAACCTTCGCCTTCTCCCAGACGTACACGACTCCCGGCTCGGGCTCCCAGGCCCTCGCGTCCTCCGCGCCGGGCAGGACCGCGATCGACCGCCACTCCGACGACATCGCCACCCACTCGTCCGTCTCCGCCAGCACCGCCGGCTTGCAGGCGATCGGGTCGCGCAGAACGGCGAAGCCGTCTGCCGTTCCGACCGCGAACGTATAGAAGCCGTCGAGGTCGGTCAGGCAGCCTTCGAGCGCCTGCTCCAGCGTGGCGCCCTCGCGAAGGCGCCAGGCGAGGTAGCCGGCTGCGACCTCCGTATCGTTCTCCGTCTGGAACTCGATGCCCTCGCGGCGAAGATTCTCGCGCAGCCGATTGTGATTCGAGAGCGAGCCGTTGTGCACGAGGCAGAGGTCGAGCCCGGTCGAGAACGGATGCGAGCCCTCGGTGGTGACCCTGCTTTCGGTGGCCATGCGCGTGTGACCGAGCGCGTGCGTCCCCTGGAAATCCTCGAGGCGAAACGCGGCCGCGAACTCCTCCGGCAGACCCGTCTCCTTGTAGATCTCGATGATCTCGCCCGCGCTCATCACGCGCAGATCGGGGCGGTTCGCGCGCACCCAGGATTCGGCGTCCGCGGCGTCGGCTTCTACGAGGAGGAGGGCGTGGCTCGCACGAATCGACGGCTCGTCGCAGTCGCCGAAGGCGTCGCGCAGGCCGTCCCTTACGGCATCCCAG
>DASTEM010000244.1:0-7085 GCA_035709545.1 Gaiellaceae bacterium
CGGATTCCGTGAGATAGAGCGCCGCGGGCACGGCCTGAGTGTAGACCGCCTCACGTAGCTGGACACCGTGAGGCTGAGCACCCTGGACATGGGCGCCCAGCCGATCGCGCGCCTCGCCCGCCGCGGGCGAGCTTCGTATGACGATGTCGGGTCGATACCCTCACGCAGTGGATCCGTTGAACGTCTTCTCGCCAGCGACGAGGACGTGGTTCGAGCGCGCCTTTGCCGCACCAACGCCCGCGCAGTCGCTCGGCTGGCCTGCGATCGCGGCAGGTGGGCACGTCCTCATCCAAGCGCCCACAGGCTCCGGGAAGACGCTCGCGGCGTTCCTCATCGGGATCGACCGGCTGCACGAGAGCCCGGGTGACGGGCTTCGCCTGCTCTACGTCTCACCCCTGAAGGCGCTCAACTACGACATCGAGCGCAACCTGCGCATTCCGCTCGCGGGGCTCGGATCGAAGCTGCAGGTCGCGGTGCGCACGGGGGACACACCGGCCGACGAGCGCCGCCGGATGCTGCGCACGCCACCGGACATCCTGATCACGACGCCGGAATCGCTCTTCTTGCTGCTCACCTCGCAGGCGCGCGAGACGCTCCGCGGCGTCGAGACGGTGATCCTCGACGAGGTGCACGCCGTCGCCGGAACGAAACGGGGATCGCACCTCGCGCTTTCGCTCGAGCGCCTCGAGCGCTTGGTCGAGTCGCCGTTCCAGCGAGTCGGTCTCTCAGCGACCCAGCGGCCGCTAGAGGAGATCGGGCGGTTCGTGGCCGGCACCGGTCGCGAGATCGAGCTCGTGGATGCCGGGGTGCGCAAGGAGCTCGACCTCGAGGTCGTCGTCCCGGTCGAGGACATGCGCGAGCTCGGCTCGACCGCGCAGCTCTCGGTGCCGCCGCTCGCCGACGGCGTCGAGATGGGCCATGGCGTCGAGAAGTCGAGCCGCTCGATTTGGCCGTCGATCTACCCGGCGATCCTCGAGCTCGTCCGGACTCACCGCTCGACGATCGTGTTCGTCAACAACCGGCGGCTCGCCGAGCGGCTTGCGCTTCGTATCAACGAGCTCGCCGAAGAGGAGATCGCCCGCGCACATCACGGCTCGCTCGCCCGAGAGCAGCGCGTCGTCGTCGAGGAGCTCTTGAAGGCTGGGCAGATCCCCTGCCTCGTCGCGACCTCGTCGCTCGAGCTCGGGATCGACATGGGCGCCGTCGATCTCGTGATCCAGGTCGAGAGCCCCAAGTCGGTCGCGCGTGGTCTCCAGCGGGTCGGACGCGCGGGACACGAGTTGCACTCTGTCTCGAAGGGCCGGATCTTCCCTAAGTTCAGAGCCGACCTCCTCGAGTCCGCCGTGGTTGCGAGAGCCATGCGGGAGGGAGCGATCGAGGAGACCCGGATACCCCGGAACCCGCTCGACGTCCTCTCTCAGCAGGTCGTCGCCGTGTGCGCGGACGAGGAGGTCGCGGTCGACGAGCTCCACGAGCTCGTTCGCCGGGCGTATCCATTCGCCGAGCTGTCTCGCGCGCAGCTCGAGAACGTGCTCGACATGCTCGCCGGCCGCTACCCCTCCGACGAGTTCGCCGAGCTTCGGCCCCGGATCGTGTGGGACCGGACTGCCGGCGTCGTGCGGGGGCGAACAGGGGCGCGGCGCCTGGCGGTGACGAACGCGGGCACGATTCCGGACAGGGGCCTGTTCGGCGTGTTTCTCGTCGACGGCGGCGGGCGTGTCGGCGAGCTCGACGAGGAGATGGTGTACGAGGCGCGGGCCGGCCAGACGTTCCTGCTCGGCGCGTCGACGTGGCGGATCGAGGAGATCACGAGAGATCGCGTGCTCGTCTCTCCCGCTCCGGGAGTGCCGGGAGTCGCTCCGTTCTGGAAGGGCGAGGGCGTCGGCCGTCCGGCCGAGCTGGGGGAACGGATCGGCAGAGCGAGCCGTTCTCTCGTCACGCAGAGTGACAGGAGGGCTGTTCGCGAGCTCGGGCAGGAGTACGGGCTCGATGCTCGCGCCGCGCAGAACCTCGTCACGTTCCTCCGCGAGCAGGAAGCAGCCACTGGAGTTGTGCCCTCCGACCGCTCGATCGTCGTCGAGCGCTTCCGCGACGAGATCGGCGACTGGCGGGTGTGTCTGCTTACGCCGTTCGGCGGCCGCGTGCACGCACCGTGGGCGATGGCGCTCCGGGCTCGCCTCCGCGACTCGCTCGACATCGACGTGCAGTCGCTGTGGTCGGACGACGGCATCGCCCTCCACTTCCCCGACGCAGACGTGCCTCCACCGGTTGCCGACCTGGTCCTCGATCCGGACGAGATCGAGGAGCTGCTCCTGGCCGAGCTCGCTTCCAGCGCGCTGTACGGCGCGCGTTTCCGCGAGAACGCGGCGCGTGCGCTGCTCATCCCGCGGCGCCGGCCGGGTCAGCGAACGCCGCTCTGGCAGCAGCGTCTCAAGGCGCAGAGCCTGCTCCAGGTCGCGCGCCGTTACCCGCAGTTTCCGATCGTGCTCGAGACCTACAGGGAGTGCCTGCAAGACGTCTTCGATCTCCCCGCGCTGCGCCGAATCCTGAAGGGGCTCCAGATGCGCCAGCTCGATCTCGTCGAGGTCGAGACCGCGTCGGCATCGCCGTTCGCCGCGTCGCTCCTCTTCGACTACGTGGCCACGTACATGTACGAGGACGACACGCCGCCGGAGGAGCGGCGGGCGCAGGCGCTCTCGCTCGACCGCGACCTCCTCCGTGAGCTGATGGGGATCGAGGAGCTTCGAGAGCTGCTCGACGCGGGCGCGATCGAGGAGGTGGAGCGCTCACTGCGCCGTACCCCGAGAAACGCCGACGAGCTCCACGACCTGCTTCGCCGAGCGGGGCCTCTCGTCGACGGCGAGTACGACCGTGGGTTCGCCGAGACGCTCGTTCGTGAGCGCCGTGCGATACGCGTTCGCCTGGGCGACCGCGAGGTCTTCGCGGCCGTAGAGGACGCCGGACTCGTCCGCGACGCGTTCGGCGCCGCCCCGCCAGGTGGTGTTCCGCAGGTGTTCCTGGACCCGGTCGAGCGCCCGCTTCGCTCCGTTGCCCGCCGCTACGCGAAGACGAGCGGGCCTTTCACGACCGCCGAGCTCGCGGAACGCTTCGGTGTCGAGCTCTCGAACGTCGAGCGAGAGTTGGTCGAGCTCGAGCGAGCCGACGAGCTCGTCCGTGGCGAGCTTCGTCCAGGAGGCTCCGAGCGCGAATGGTGCGACCCCGAGGTGCTCAGGCGCATCAGGCGGGCAACCCTCGCGGTGCTGCGACACGAGGTCGAGCCCGCCGAGCAGGCGGCGTTCGGACGCTTTCTCCCGGCGTGGCACGGAATCGGTCGCAGGCAGACGCTGCGCGAGGCAATCGTCCCTCTCCAGGGCGTTGCACTGCCCGTGTCGCTCTGGGAAAGCGACGTCCTGCCGCGTCGCGTGGCCGGTTATCGCTCCGCGGAGCTCGACGCGCTGTGCGCCTCGGGCGAGGTCGTGTGGGTGGGCGCCGGGCTCGATCGAGTTGCTGTGTATTTCCGCGAGGACGCGCCCGTGCTGGGGCGCGCCGCCGGCGAGGCGCCGCCTGAAGGGGCCGCTCACGTCGCGGTCCGCTCCGCGCTCGGTCAGGGGGCGCTGTTCTGGGCAGATCTCCTTGCGACGACGGGCCTCGAGGGCGCCGATGCTCTGGCAGCGCTCTGGGATCTCGTGTGGGCGGGCGAGGTCGCGAACGACTCGTGGGCGCCGCTTCGCGCTTCCCGGCGCTACGACACTCCCCGACCGGAGCGCCGCGCCCGGCGCTTCGCACGAGCTCGTGCGAGCGCTCCGTCGCCCACCCAGGGAAGGTGGGTGCTGGCGGCTCCGCTCTTCGCAGGCGAGGTGGACAGGCGCGCGCTCGCCGAGCTACTCCTCGAGCGGCAGGGGATCGTCACTCGCGACGGCGTGCGCGGAGAGGGAATCCGCGGCGGATACGGCGCCGTCTACTCGGAGCTGCGCGCGCTCGAGACGCTCGGCGTCTGCCGGCGTGGCTACTTCGTCGAGGGTTTGGGAGGTGCCCAGTTCGCGTTGCCTGGCGCGGTCGAGCGCTTGCGTGAGCTTCGGTCCGCAGGCCCTCGGGATGGAGAACCTGAGGTGCTCGTGCTCGCCGCAGCCGATCCGGCACAGCCGTACGGCGCCGCCATTCCGTGGCCCCGTCGTGCAGGCGCCCGCGCCGCGCGTGTCGCGGGCGCCTGGGTCGTACTGCTCGGCGGCGACGCGGTCCTGTTCGTCGAGCGAGGTGGGCGCTCGCTCGTTCCCCTCCGCGAGCCCGATCCGGAGTGGCTACGCCCGGCACTCGACGCACTCGTCGCACACGTTCGGGGCGGGGGAGCGAAGCGACTTGCGGTCGAGCGCTTCGACGGAATCCCAGTCGTCGCGTCCGAGGCAATGGCGCTTCTCGTCGAAGCTGGCTTTCTCGCGGGCCCCCGGCGCGCGGTGTTGCGCCCCTAGCTTGACGCAGGAGAGGCGCTGCGGGCCGCGTACCGGGAGACGTGGCCGTGCGCGCGCCTCATCTGTATCCGCTCCTCCGTGGATTCGTCCTCGGATCGTTCGTCGTCCTCGGACGCGAGCTCGAGGAGGGCTCGGAGCTGCCGTTCGCCTTCGAGGAGCACGTCCAACGTGGAGGGCCGGCGCTGTACGAGCTGCGCCCGCTCGTTCGCGCGTTCATCGAGCAGCGCGAGCCGACGCTGCGAGCTCGCGAGGACGCGCGGCTCGCAGTCGAGGAGCTTCGACGCGAGCCGGCCGCGGCGATCTTCGCGCATGCACACGCGGGTAAGCGCGCGTCTGAGGACGAGGCGCTGTTTCGCACCGTGTTGCTCGGCCTCCTCATCTCGACCGCCGAGGCATGCGGCGGGTTCGACTGGGACGACGAGTCGTTCGAGCGCGCGTACGCGCTGCTCGAGTCGTCGCTCTACGGGGAGCACCGGCGGTATGTTGCGATCGCGCCGCTGGCAGGTCTCTCCCTCTCGAAGGCGACCCAGCTTGCGCCGAGCCTCGTGGTGCGGCCGTTCCTGTCGGGCGAGCTTGCGACTCACTGGCCCGAGTCCAGGGGGCTTCTGCCGAGAAGCTTCGGGCGCGAGCCGGACCGAAACTGTGTGCTCGAGCTTCGCCAGGATCTGGATGCCGGATGCGCGCCGTGCGACGCCGGCGCGGAGATCGCCGATGCGGTCAGTGCGCTGCGCCTGACGACGGCCGCCGCCCTCGCAGCCGGGCCGGTTCTCTTCGAGACGCTCGACGGACGACCTTTCGGGATCCAGCCGGTGCTTCCGATCGCCGCAACGCAACCGCCTGGCGAGTCATCCCGGCTTGACGCCTTCAGGGCGCCCATCGCGGTCGAGGTGCTCGGTGCGCTCGGCGACGCGGACGGCGATCCCGAGCTCGCTGAGGCGCTCGATCGCTGGGAGCTCTCGCTCTTCCAGAACGAGCCGTTCCGAGGCGAGCAGCTCCGAGGGGCGCTCTCCGCCGTATTCGGCGAGACGTGGCCGTTGCGCTGCTCCGTTCTTCTCGCGGAGGGCGGCGGTGCACGGGAGGAGCTCTACGGCCAGCTGGTCGCTTTCGCGAGCGGGGAGCAGGCAGGGACAGCGATGCTTGACATCGCCCGCAGAGCGCTCGTCGCTGTGCTGCGCTCACGTGCCCGGACGGATCTCGTTCACGACCTCGATCGAGAGCTGCTCGGCCTGCCCCGGCGCGTCCCGCTGCGCGCCGCTGCTGTCTGACACGGACTGGGATGGGCGAAGTCGCGATCTCGCGCGTCCGGATGCGCGATCTGGCGCGTCGGGGCCGCTTCCGCTCGGGCGAAGTGCGCTTCGCGCCCTCGCGCCGGGCGTGCGCTTCGCGACGAGAGAGCGGCTCCGAGGCGTACAGCCTCGCAGTCGCTCTCCCGTCGCGCCCCCGAGCGGCCAGCTCACGCCCCGGAGGCGCCGACCTCGCGCCTTCGACCATCTTGGCTCAAAGGCGTTACCCACCTGCGAACAAACCGGGGCTACGGTGGCTCCGTGGAAGAGTCACGTGCCGTGCTCGAGCGGCTCGAGCGGATCGAGGCGCTCGACCGCGCGGGAGTTGCGCGCACGGAGCTGCTCGCCGAGCTGCGAGCGCTCCTCCACGAGGCGGAAACCTGGTCGAACGAGGAAGGAGGTGAGGCCGGCAAGGCAGCTGTGGGCAGCCTGCGATCGGCGTTGAGCCATGACATGATCGGTTAGTGATCGCACACTGGGACGAGGTCGAAAGCGAACGCGGCGAGCGTGGCCATATCGCCGGCTCGTGGCGAAGCCTCACGGGGAGCTCGTCGGTGTCGGTCGGGGTCACGCGTATACAAGTCGACCCGGGGATGTGGTCGACGCCGCTCCATCTCGAGGGCGCGGACGAAGAGATCTTCTACGTCCTCGGAGGATCTGGCACCTCGGTCCAGCGAGTTTGGGGCGAGCTGTCGGCGCACGACGTTCGGGCCGGCGACTGCCTCGTGCATCGCGCGCTCGAGAATGCCCACACGCTAAGAGCTGGCGCGGACGGGATCGACGTTCTCGCTTTCGGCGAGCGCAACCTCGCGGGCGGCGTGACGTGGCTTCCTCGCGCAGGGGTCGCGTGGCTCGGTCCCACGTGGGCGTCAGTCGGCGAAGAGGAGGACCACCCCTGGACGCGCGAGGCGGCGGCGGGACCGCCTGAGGTGAGCGAGCTATCCCCGCGGCCGCCGAGCATCGTCAACGTCGACGATGTCGAGGCGGTCGAGCGTGACGGGCAGACGGTCGCGAGGCGAGTTCGCGACCTCGGGCGTGCCGCGGGATCCGTCCGCACCGGCCTTCGTCACGCGGAGGTGCCACCGGGCAAGCTGAATGCCGCTCCACATTGCCACTCGGCCGAGGAGGAGATCTTCGTCGTGCTGGACGGCGACGGAGCACTGGTTCTCTGGGAATCTGAGGGCGTGGTGGAGTACCCCGTGATCACGGGATCGGTCGTCACCCGGCTTCCGGGCACCGGCGTCGCGCATTCGTTCCGCGGCGGCGACCGGGGAATGACGCTCCTCATGTACGGAACCCGGGATCCGAGCGACGTCTGCTTCTACCCGCGATCGCA
>DASTEM010000245.1:0-2822 GCA_035709545.1 Gaiellaceae bacterium
CCGGGTGAGGAACTCCGCCGCAACCGTCCTGAACGCGTTGACGATGGGAAGCCCCGAGGAAGCCGAGCCGAGGCGAAGCGCCCGGATACCGAGGTCGAAGCGGCCGTCACGGTCGCGCATCGCCCAGCCGCGCTCGACGAGAACGGCACAGATGCGGTGGAGCGTGCTCTTCGCGATACCGAGCTCGCGCGAGATCTCGGACAGGGAAAGCGGGCTTCGCGCGGCGAGCAGGTCGAGCACCGCGAGCGTCGCCTTGACTCCTGTGGACGTCGAGGGCCTCCGGTCGGCATGCTCGCCCTGGACGGCCGTTGCCTTCAATGGCTTCACCTCCGTCACCTCACTCAGCCTACACCCGTCCGGAACCGCTATCCACATGCAGAACGCGACTTGACGAGCCAAGTCGGAACATGCGATAACCCCAGCCATCGACGTGGAATGCGCATCCACGAGAGGAACGGACGACATGTCGGCCCGAGCACATCGCCGGTCTCGTCCGTCAGCGACCGAGTCCAGATAGGAGGGAAGGGATGGACCGAGACACGCGGAGGGCCGTCGAGGAATTCCGGCGCAACGAGGCGGGACCACTCGAGAATCAGGTCATCGACGAACTGATCGGGGGCGAGCTCGACCGAGACGAGTTCCTCCGGCGCGCGACGATGTTCGGGATCGGCGCCGGCACGCTCGGGCTGCTGCTCAAGTATGTCGGCGAGGCCGACCTCGCGTTCGCAGCGCCTCAGACCGCCGTCCAGGCCGGCGGCACGATTCGCGTCGGCATCCCGGTGTTCGGCGCATCGCTCGAGCCTTACCTGCTCAACGAGGGTGGGTCGCTCGCGTTCGCCGGGATTCCCGGCGAATACCTGACGTTCACCAGTCCGCAGGGAAAGGTCTTGCCCGCGCTCGCCGCGAGCTGGAAGCCGAACGCCGACGCCACCGTATGGACCTTCCAGCTCAGGAAGGGCGTCCGGTTCCACAACGGCAAGGAGATGACGTCGGCAGACGTCGTGGCGTGTCTCAAGCACTACGTCAGCAAGGGATCGAACGCCGGCCTCGGCCCCTCCTTCGACGCAGACGGCGTGTCGGCCCGCGGCAAGTACACGGTGGTGGTTCGCCTCAAGTCGCCGACCGGCGTGTTCCCGTACCTCTTGAGCCAGACGACGTACCAGGCGATCATCCAGCCGGCAGCGATCGTGGCCAAGCCCGGCACGTGGGTCGCAAGCGGGATGATTGGAACGGGCGCGTTCAAGCTCAAGAACTACGTCGACAAGAGGAGTGCGGAGCTCGTTCGCCACACCGCGTACTGGGGCGGTCGCCCGGCTCTCGACGGAGTCCGGGTCACGTACTTCCAGAGCTCCGCGGCGCTCGTGCTCGCCCTACGGGCCGGGCAGGTCGACCTCGTGATGCAGCTTTCCCCGCAGGAGGCCCAGCCGTTCCGCAACAACTCGAAGTACACCGTCTACGGGCTCCCCACCGCCGCCCACAGACAGGTCTGCTTGCGGACCGACGTGGCCCCCTTCCGGGACGC
Source organism: Gaiellaceae bacterium (assembly GCA_035709545.1). Lineage (GTDB taxonomy): Bacteria > Actinomycetota > Thermoleophilia > Gaiellales > Gaiellaceae > GMQP-bins7. The sequence continues at coordinate 1,523 of DASTEM010000245.1, forward strand.
CCGCGTCCGTCGCGCGGTCGCGCTCGTCATCGACCGTCCCCAGCAAGTCGAGCGGGTGATGCTGGGTGCCGCTCAGGTCGGTAACGACAATCCGTTCTGGCGCGGCTTCGACTCGACGGATCGGTCGACGAAGCAGCGCAGGCAGAATCTCGAGCTCGCCAGGGCGCTCCTGAGTGCGGCCGGAGCCGAGAACCTGAAGTTCAACCTCACAACCTGGAACTTCCTCGACCACACTGACCACGCTGCGTCGATTCAGGCCTACGCACGCCAGGCGGGGATCGAGGTGGGCCTCGAGGTGATGGACGTCGGCAAGTACTACGACTCCGAGCCGGCGGGCGCGGACTACTTCACCACGACCCCGTGGCTGAACCGGCAGGCGACGCTCACCGAGTACGGCGCCCGCGGGGTGCCGAACATCTACATCACGCGGTGCTACATGTCGACGGGTGACTGGAACGCGTCGCACTACAAGAACCCGGAGTTCGACTCGCTTGCGAGGACGTATCTCGGGGCCGCAGAAATCGCGGCGCAGCGGAAGGCGACGAAGCGGATGGCGGGACTGCTCCTCCGCGACACGCCCGTCATCACCGATTACTTCATCCGTTACACCACAGCGAGCTCGTCGAAGGTCAAGAACTACGTCCCCGAAGGGATCTCGCACATCCGGCTGGCGAAGGTCGGCCTCGGGTAGCGAGCGACGCGAAGGACGGGCGGTGGCGGCTGGGAGGCACACCGCCCGTCCTCGACTCCTGTGACCCGATTCCTCCTCAAGCGGCTCGGGCTCGCGCTGATCACGCTGTTCATGCTGAGCGTGATCGTCTTCGGGATCTCGACGATCCTGCCGGGAAACGTCGGCCGCGCGGTCCTCGGCCCGTTCGCCACGCAGGAGTCGGTCGACACGCTGAACGAGCAGCTAGGGACGAACCGATCGGTCTTCACCCAGTACGTGGACTGGGCAAGCGGACTTCTTCACGGCGATCTCGGCACTTCGTTGACGAAGCAGGTGCCCGCCTGGGATCTCCTCAGCCCGGCGTTACAGAACTCGTTCAAGCTCGCGCTCGTCGCGTTCCTCATCTGCGTCCCGCTCTCGATCCTCGGTGGCATCGTCGCCGGGCTCCGGTACGGCAGGCTCACGGACAGGTCAATCACTATCACCGGAATCTCCTTCGCAGCGATGCCCGAGTTCGTCACCGGGATCGTGCTCATCCTGATCTTCGGGATCTGGCTGGGGTGGCTGCCGGTGACCGCTCAGGCGGAAGAGGGCGCGAGCGTCCTGACGCAGGTGAAGTACCTGCTGCTG
>DASTEM010000246.1:0-2711 GCA_035709545.1 Gaiellaceae bacterium
GCGGCCGATGATCTCGTTCGACATCAGTCCCAGGGCGGAGGGTTGTGCACCCAGCGGCCTCCTACCATCGTCGCGACGACCTCGACCGTCTCGAGCTCGTCCGGCGGACATTCGAGCGGGTCGCGCGGGAGGACGACGAGATCTGCGAGGTAGCCGGGAAGCAGCTTCCCACGGCGGCGCTCGTCGCCAGTAAGCCAGGCCGGGTTGACGGTGCTCGCGAGAAATGCCTCCTCGACAGTCAGACGCTGCTCGGGGTGCCATGCCGGTCGCTCGTCGATCGTGCGGAGGACGCCTGCGCGGATCCCTGCGAGCGGGTCCAGCTCCTCGACAGGAGCGTCCGACCCGTTCGCAACGAGGGCGCCCGACTCCCAAAGGGAGCCGAAGGCGTAGGCGTTCTCGGACCGGTCTGCCCAAAAGCGATCGGCCAGGTCGCGATCCGACGGCGCGTGGCTGAACTGGACGGAGCAGGCGACTCCGAGCGCCGCGAAGCGGCGGACGTCCTCCGGTGCGAGGCACTGCGCATGCTCGATGCGCTGCCGCAAGCCGAGCGGCGCCCACTCGTCGCGCGTCGATTCGAACGCGTCGAGCGCCTCGCGATTCGCCCGGTCGCCGATCGCGTGCACACCGACAGGCCAGCCCGCCCGGGCACCGGCGCGAATGATCTCGGAAAGCTCCTCGCCGCTCGTGATCATGACGCCGGAGTCGTCGAGCATCCACGCGGTCTGCGAGCCGAGCGTTCCGTCCATGAACGCCTTCAGGTACCCGAGTCGCAGGAAGTCGTCTCCGATTCCCGAGCGCATGCCCAGCGCTTCGAGCTCGGGTAGGCGTTCGTACGGCACGGACTGCCAGACGCGGAGCGTTAGGGCGCCGCCTTCGCGAACGCGCTGGAAGATCCCCGGCGCGCCGAGCCAGCCGTCCTTGTCGTGGATCGCGACAACGCCGCGGCTCGCAGCCGTACGAAGCCCCTCGCGAGTGGCGTCGACGAACTCGTCCTGGCTAGGCATGGCGAAGCGCGCGCGGAACTGCCATGCGGACTCTTCGCGTAGGACTCCCGTCGGCTCGCCGCTTGCGTCGCGCTCGACGACGCCGCCCTCGACCTGGAGGTCGCCATTCGACCGCGCCAGCGCCGCCGAGTTGAGCCAGAGCGAGTGGTAGTCCTTGGAGAACAGCAGCGCCGGAACGTCGCCGGTCACCTCGTCGAGTGCTTCCTTCGTCGGCTGCGTCTCCCAATCCGCGGAGCGCCAGCCCGTCCCCCGGATCCACGCGCCGTGGCGAGGATGCGAGCGCACCCGGTCGAGCGCCTCGCCGAGGCCGGACGCGCCTTCGAGTCGCACATCGCGCTGGGCGAGCGACCACGTGGGGAAGTGGACGTGGGAGTCGGTGAAGCCGGGCACGACGCAACGTCCGCCGAGGTCGACGACGTCGGGCGTGGGGAGCGCCGTCTCGTGCGTGCCGACTCCTCCAGCCACGCGATCGCCTGCGATCGCAAGCGCCCGGATCGTCGGGAGGGACGGGTCCATCGTGCGGATGACGCCGTTCTCGAGGATCATCTCGCGCCGACTGTGCCAGAAGCCCGTGTAGGGCGAGATACAGCTCGCCTCACGATCCCGAGGCGTGATCTCCCGGAGGGCGAGATATGTCGTGATCTCCTGGAGGACGAGATATATCTCGCCCCTACAATCCGGGCCGTGCCCTGGGAGCCGCTATCCGCCGAGCAGCTCGAGATCCGCGAGCTCGTTCGCACGCTCGCTCGCGAGCGAATCGCGCCGCGCGCGGCGGAGATCGACGCCTCGCACGAGTTCCCGTGGGACGTCGTCGAGCTCTATCGCGAGCACGAGATCTTCGGGCTCAATTACGACGAGCGTTACGGCGGCACCGGGACTGACGCGCTCCTCTCGCTTGTTGCAATCGAGGAGGTCTCGAAGGTCTGCGCGACGAGCGGCCTCATCCTCGCGGTGCAGGAGCTCGGCTCGCTCGGGCTCAAGCTTGCAGGTACCGCCGAGCAGAAGGAGCGCTACCTGCCCCGGCTCGCGTCGGGCGAGTGGCTCGCCGCCTACGCCCTGACCGAGGCAGGCTCCGGCTCGGACTCGGCGGCGATGAGGACGACGGCGCGAGGCGACGGTGACGAGTACATCCTCGACGGCTCGAAGCGTTTCATCACGAATGCCGCAGTCGCGAGCCTGTACACGGTCTTCGCAAAGACCGACCCGGCGGCTGGCCATTCGGGGATCTCGGCGTTCGTCGTCGAATCGGATACACCCGGTTTCGAAGTCGCGCGCCTCGAACCGAAGATGGGGATCGCGGGCTCGACGACAGGGGAGCTCGTGTTCGATGGAGCGCGTGTGCCGGCGGCCAACCTGCTCGGTGAGGAGGGCGAAGGATTCCCAATCGCGATGCGGATCCTCGACCGCTCTCGGCCAGGAGTCGCGGCGCAGGGCCTCGGCATTGCACAAGGGGCCACCGACTACGCGCTCGAGTACGCGCGCACGCGCGAGACCATGGGGAAGCCGATCGCCGATCACCAGCTCATCGCGGGGAAGCTCGCGGACATGGAGACGCGCTGCGAGGCGGCGCGCGGGCTTCTCTATCGGTTCGGGCGCATGGTCGACGAGGGCGCCCCGGACGAGGAGCTCACGAAGGCCTCCGCGATGGCGAAGCTCTTCTGCACCGACACGGCGATGGAGGTCACCACCGAGGCAGTGCAGATCCTC
>DASTEM010000247.1:0-2092 GCA_035709545.1 Gaiellaceae bacterium
GGACGTGCCCTCACCGGTGCGGTGACGAGCTACAACAAGGCCGTGGGCTCCCTGGAGACCCGGGTGCTCGTCTCCGCGCGGAAGTTCGTGGAGATGGAGGTCTCCGACGATGAGCTGTCGTCGCCGACCCCGGTGACCGAGCCGGCGTACCCCGGCAAGGGGAAGTGTTTCGTGTGCGTCTGCGAGGACGTGACGACGAAGGACATGAAACGCGCGATCGACGAGGGCTTCGACTCGATCGAGCTCGCCAAGCGTTATACGACGACGACGATGGGGCCGTGCCAGGGGAAGCTCTGCCACCTCGCGAGCATTCGTCTGTACGCGAAGGAGAACAGGATGTACGAGTCGGCGATCGGGACGACCACGGCGCGTCCGCCGTGGGCCCCCGTCGAGCTCGGGCTCCTCGCTGGCCGCGAGCTCACTCCGACGCGACGCACCTCGATGCACTGGAGACACGAGGAGGCGGGGGCGACGATCCAGTGGGCCGGCCCTTGGAAGCGCCCGTATGCGTACGGCGACACGCCGGAAGACGAGGTGCGTGCCGTCCACGAGTCGCTCGGCGTGATCGACGTCTCGACACTCGGCAAGCTCTTCGTCGAGGGACCGGAAGCGGTCGCGCTGCTCGAGCGGCTCTATCCGAACCGCTTCGGCGACATGAAGCCTGGCCGCATCCGCTACGGCGTACTGACCTCGGACGGCGGCCGGATCATGGACGACGGCACAATCGCGAGGCTCGCCGACGACCTCTACTACGTCACGACCACCTCGACGGGCGCCGATGCCGTGACGGCGTGGTTCGAGTGGTGGAACGCGGTCTGGGGGTATGAGGCCGAGATCGTCAACGTCACCGGCGCGATCGCGGCCGTGAACCTCGCGGGGCCGCAGTCGCGCGACGCGCTACAGCGTCTGACTGAGGCTGATGTCTCTGCCGAGGCCTTCAAGTACCTCGACGCGAAGGAGATCGAGGTCGCCGGCATTCCCACTCTCGCGCTCAGGATCGGCTTCGTCGGAGAGCTCGGCTACGAGCTCCACTTCCCGAGCCCGGCGGGCGAGTTCCTCTGGGACCGCCTCGTCGCGGAGGGGGCGCGCCCGTTCGGCCTCGAGCCGCAGCGCGTGCTCCGGCTCGAGAAAGGCCACGTCATCGTCGGGCAGGACACCGACTCGGAGTCGAATCTCTACTCCTCCGGGATGTCGTGGCTGCCGAAGCTCGACAAGGACGACTTCGTCGGCATATATGCGCTCGAGCACTTCGCGCAGCGGGAGGAGAAGGAGCGGCTCGTCGGGTTCACGATGGAGGAGGACGTGCTTCCGGCCGAGGGCGCCCAGATCGTCATCCAGGGGCTGCCCGCTGGTCGTGTGACGAGCGCGCGGCGGAGCGATGCGGTCGGCAAGGTTGTCGGGCTCGCCTGGGTTCCGACCGATCGCGCGGAGAGCGGCACCCGCGTCGAGATCCGAGTCGACCGTCTGATGCGGGGCGCACGGGTCACGCACGGCGCTTTTTTCGATCCCTCCGGGGAGCGGATGCGGTCGTGAGCCGTTCGTTTCTGTCCCCTTCGCGCTGCGCCGAGGGGACGACGACGTCGCCGCTTCGCCGTGCATTAGACACGGTGTCTGACACCTTTGAGCGCAAAGAGCGAGCTTCTAGCGCTGAAAACGACAGTCGGCGTCTAGTCCGCGATGTATCGCTCGAGGGCATCGTCGAGGTTCGTGGGGACCTCGACGCCGTGGCTCCACGCCCGGGCGAGGTGCTCGTCCGCCTTTCTCCGCGGCGCGGGTATCTCTTCACCGACGACGATCCCGCCGACGCGGCCGAGCGTCTTCGCGCGGACGGGATTCTTGCGTACGACGCGACGGGCGCCCTTGCGGGGATTGAGATTGCGAGCGAGCAGGTCATGCGGCGGCTGACCGACCTCGACCTCGACGCCGTGCCCTCAGCAGGGCCGTTCGCGCACGTGACGGCGATCTTCAGGCGCGGGGCTAACGGTTCCTACCTCGTGTACGTCCAGCAGGAGCTCGGCCATTACGTGGCCGAGGCGGTGGTCGACGCGCTCGCCGGTCTCGAGGGGCGGAGCGCGTGAAGGAGATCTTCTTC
>DASTEM010000248.1:0-12552 GCA_035709545.1 Gaiellaceae bacterium
TCGAAGTAGGTCTGCGGCGCTGCGGCGAGGCTTTCGCGCGTCCAGGTGGCAGCTGCTGTGCTCATGCCGGTCTCTCCCTTCCCAGAGTTAGACGAGACCCGAGCCTACAACACCGGCGCGGAGCGGGACTTCAGCCGAGACGCTCAGTCCAGGTGCTGGCGGAAGAAGGCCGACACGATCCGTACCGCGTCGTCGGGACACTCGATGAGGTCGGCATGGCCGATGTCCGGGAACTCATGTGTCGTGATGAGCGGGTTCATCTCGGCCATCTTGCGAGCTCCGAGCCCCGACGGCGCCAGCACCGGTGGGCAGAGGATGTCGTACGTGCCGTTGGTCATCAGGAGCGGCCGCTCGATCTGCGCGACGAGCGGCGTCAAGTCCATCTCCTCCATCGCAATGCACGCCTGCCGCACCGTGTATGGGTCGTTCCAGCCGATCACGGAACGGACGAGCTCGAACGTGCCCGCGCCCTCCTCCTCGAGGAACCGTGCGCCCACCGCTTGAGTCGTGACGTGGTCTGAGAAGTCGTCCCACGGCATCGACTCGGCCATCCGCCTCCAGACGCGAAACAGCGTGCGGCGATACACGTCAGGCTTTGCAAACGCCACGTCTGCACACGTCGCGATCACGCGGTCGCCGTGGAGAGCGGTGAACGCGATCGCGATCATGCCTCCCATCGACGTGCCGTGGACGAGCACGCGGTCGAGCCCAACGGCGTCGAGCAGCTTCGCGCCGTCGTTTGCCCACATCTCGATCGTGTACTGCTCGCGGGGTGCCGTGGACGCGCCGTAACCTCGAGCATCGAACGACAGCAGCCTGAAGCCGTTCTCCCGGAAGCCGTCGTTCACGGCCCCGAAGTTGTGGCGGCCGAACAGTCCGCCGCCGAACTGGATCACGACCGGAGCATCGTCCGGACCGGTTAGCTCGTAATAGAGCCTCGCCTCGTCGTCGAGCACGGCGTACGGCATCGATCTCCTCCCGCTTGACGTGGGGGCGAAAGTCTGACTTATTCCAGCGTGTGGGGGATCAGTCCCAGCTGCGACCGACGCGGTCCCAGGCCACGTCGCTCGGGAGCCACTCGGTGTTGATTTGTGACAGCTTGCGCGCCACGTCCTTCGAGCCGCACTTCGGACACGGCGGCGCCGGCTTGTCCGAAGTGGACAAGTACTCCTCGAACTTCTCCTCGCACTTCTCGCACCGATACTCGTAGATCGGCATGGGCGCTGATTCTATCTCGGTCGAGTCCCTCCGACGGCTTGCCGAGGAACAGGGTGTCTCGCCTTCCGAGGAGGACCTCGAAGCCGTGCTCGGGTTCCTTACCCGGGTACTTCCCGCCCTCGCCGAGCTCGAGAAGCAGCTGCCGCCGGAAACGCGCCCGTGACGCTCGACCCGTTCAACGCATTCCTCCACCTGGTCGAGCACGAGGACGGGCCTGGGCCGATCGTGGGCGTGAAGGACGTGATCGACGTGGCTGGTATGCCGACGACGGCGGCGTCGCGCGTGCTGCATCGCGTCCCGGAGCGCGACGCCGAGTGCGTCGCCCGGTTACGGCAAGCGGGCGCTCGGATCGTGGGCAAGCTGAACACGCACGAGTTCGCATTCGGGGCGCTGACGACGAGCCCCCACTTCGGACCGGCTCTCAACCCGTGGAACACCGCGCACGTGTGCGGCGGCTCCAGCGGCGGCTCGGGGGCCGCCGTCGCCGCAGGCCTCGTCGACATCGGAGTCGGCACGGATACCGCAGGTTCTGTGCGGATACCGGCCGCGTTCTGCGGGGTGACCGGCATCAAGCCCACGACAGGCCTCGTTCCGACGGAGGGTCTCGTCCCGACCTCGTGGTCGCTCGACACAATCGGCCCGCTCGCGCGGACCGCCGACGAGTGCGCGTGGGCACTCGAGGTGATGGCCGGGCGACCGATCGAGCTGAGCGAGAGCGATGACCTTCGGATAGGCGTCGTCGAGAGTCTCTTCGACCGCGCTGACCCGCGTGTTGCGGCCGTCTGCAGGGAGGCGCTGCGCGAGCTGGGTGGACGACAGGAGCGGGTCGAGATCCCGCTTCACGCGGAAATCACGACGATCCTCCAGCTCGTACTGCTACCGGAGGCGACGGCGGCGCATCTCCACTGGCTCCGCACGCGACTCGCCGACTACGGCGCCGACGTTCGCGCGCGCCTGCTCGCCGGATTGTTCCTGCCGTCGACGGCACATGTCACGGGCCTACGGGCGCGCCGTTGGGCGATTGCCGAACGGGAGCGGGCTCTGGGACAGTACGACCTCCTCGTCGCGCCCGCGATGCCAATCCTCCCACCGCGCCTCGACGCGATCCCCGAGGACTACCGTCTGCTGCTGATCCCGTACAACTCGCCTGCCTCGCTCTGGGGTGCACCCGCCGCGACCGTTCCATGCGGGCTCGTCGACGGCCTTCCCGTCGGTCTCTCGCTGATCGGCCGGAACGGCGAGGACGGGGTCGTGCTCGGTGCAGCTCGAGCGTTCCAGCGCCGGACCGACTGGCACGAGCGTCGCCCGACCCAAGCGTTTGACGCCAGCGGCAAAGAATCGTATACAAGGGGCTAACAGCGCCTGAAAGGGGTGTGATTGCATGTCCGTGCTCATCAAGGGCGGCCGCATCGTCACGGCCTCCGACGACTACGTCGGGGACATCTATGCAGAGAACGGCTCGATCACGCTGATCGGGGAATCGCTCGATGTCTCCGCCGACAGAGTCATCGACGCCACGGGGAAGATCGTGATGCCCGGAGCGATCGACCCGCACACTCACCTCGAGATGTTCTTCGGCGGCACGACGACCTGCGACGACTTCACGTCCGGGACGACCGCCGCCGCCTTCGGGGGCACGACAACGCTGATCGACTTCTGCATTCAGACCCCCGGAGACACCTTCCGGCAGGCGCTCGACAAGTACCACGAGAAGATCGAGCGGTGCCCACCCGTGATCGACGTCGGCTTCCACATCGCCGTCACCGACCTGCACACCGGCGGCACGCTCGAGGACCTCGCGAAAGTACCGGACGAGGGCGTCACGTCGTACAAGCTCTTCATGGCCTACAAGGGCGCGGTGATGGTGGACGACGAGACCCTGTTCAAGGTCATGCGAACCGCGCACGAGACCGGCGGACTCGTGATGGTCCATGCGGAAAACGGCGACGCGATCGACATCATCGTCAAGGACGCCGTCGCCGACGGGAAGAGTGATCCGATCTGGCACGCGCGGACTCGGCCGATGGAGACGGAGGCCGAGGCGACGAACCGAGCAATTCAGCTCTCGCGCGTCGCCGGCTCCCCTCTCTACGTCGTCCATGTCTCGTGCCAGCCGGCCGTCGAGCCGATCGCACTCGCGCGCGAGAAGGGCTGGGATATCTGGGGCGAGACTTGCACCCAGTACTTCTTCGTCGACGAGAGCATGATGGAGAAGCCGAACTGGGAGGGCGCCAAGTACATCTACACCCCGCCGCCGCGTCCGAAGGAGCAGCAGGAGCACCTCTGGAAAGCGATCGCGACGGACGCGCTCTCGGCAGTCTCGACCGATCACTGCCCGTTCAACTGGCCGGAGCAGAAGGGCATCAACGGCCGCGACTTCCAGGTCGTTCCGAACGGCGGGCCGGGTATCGAGAACCGGCTTCACATGCTCTGGACGTTCGGCGTGTCGACCGGGCGGATCACGCCCAACCGCTTCGTCGAGCTCGTTTCCACGAACATCGCCAAGCTCTTCGGTCTCTATCCCCGCAAGGGCACGATCGCGCCGGGCTCGGATGCGGACATCGTCGTGTGGGATCCCAGCAAGAAGCTCACGATCTCAGCGGCGACGCACCACACCAACGTCAACTACAACCTCTTCGAAGGAACAGAGGTAACCGGCGCCCCAGAGGTCGTGCTCGTCCGGGGCCAGGTGATCGTCGACAACGACGAGCTCGTCGCCCAGCCGGGCGCGGGCCAGTTCGTCAAGCGCGCGCGCTTCGGCGAGGAGCTCACCTCGGCGGCGAGGGCGGTGGCCTGACGTGTCAGACGACTCAGCGCGTGAGATCTACGCCAAGGCACGGCTGGGCGAGAGCGTCACGATGGGCTCTCATCCGGCCGTCCTGGTCGTCGACTTCTCCTGCGGCTTCACCGATCCCGCGTCGACCCTTGGCTCCGACCTGACGCCGCAGGTCGAGGCGACGAGCCGGCTGCTCGATGTCGCTCGTCAGAGAGGGCTGCCTGTCATCTTCACGACGATCGGCTTCGAGTCCAGCCTGAAGGACGGCGGGCTCTGGCTGCAGAAGGTGCCCTCACTCGGCGATCTCCAGATCGGAGGGCACTGGGTGGAGATCGACCCTCGGCTCGGGCCGAGACCGGACGAGACAGTGATCATGAAGAAGGGGGCCTCCGCCTTCTTCGGTACGAACCTCGCCGCGATCCTGATCTCGCAGGGCATCGACTCGATCATTCTCTGCGGCGCAACGACGAGCGGGTGCGTCCGGGCAACCGCGATCGATCTGCTCCAGCTCGGCTTCCCGACGCTCGTCCCGCGCGAGTGCGTCGGTGACCGGGCGCAGGCGCCGCACGACGCAAACATGTTCGACATCCAGGCGAAGTACGCGGACGTAGTCTCGCTCGACGAGGCGCTCGCCTACCTGGACAGCGTGCCGGCGGCGGTAGGCACACCGGCGTGACATACCGCGTCGCCCTCCTGCCGGAGGACGGCGTCGGGTCCGCAGCACCAGCGTTCTCGCCGAAGGGCCCGTCCACCGTTGCGAAGACAGCGCCTGAATGAAACTCGCTGTCATCGGCGCGTGTCTGCTCGGATCCGCGACCGGCTGGAACATCTCGAACACCGGCGCCGTCGCAGAGCCGCTCGCGAGCGCGTATGGAGTCGGACTGCCGACCGTCGGTCTCTTCACGACGGCACTGTTCGTCTCCCACCTCGTGATGCAGATTCCCGGCGGCAGAGCAAGCGACCGCTTCGGCCCGCGACGGATGGGTCTCGCTGGACTCTCGCTGATCGCGGTCGCCAATGCGGGCGCGCTCATCGCGAGCGACCCTGCTCTCGCAATCGGCACGCGCGGCCTGATGGGGTTGGGAACAGGCGTCACGTTCGTCGCCGGCGTCGATTACATACGTGCTGTCGGCGGCTCGCCTGCCGTCCAAGGGCTCTACGGCGGCCTTGCCATGGGAGGCGGAGGCCTTGCCATCGCCATCGTCCCGCAGGTGGAGAGCTGGATCGGCTGGCGAGCCCCGTTCCTCACGGCTCTCGTGGTTGCAGGAGCCGCGTTCCTGGCCCTTTTCGCCGGGCCGGCCGACCCACGACGCCAGCCGCACGTGCATGACGGCTCAGCTGCGCCGGGCAGCATCTTCCGCGACGTTCGCCTGTATCGGCTCGCGGCGACCTTCGCCGGCGGCTTCGGTCTGAGCGTCGTGCTCGGAAACTGGGTCGTAACGCTGCTGGTTCGAGCCGGAGAGTCCAAGGGAACGGCTGGCGCGATCGGCGCACTCACGCTCCTTCTCGGCATCTTCAGCCGTCCGCTCGGAGGGTGGATCCTGCGTCGCCGTCCGGACCTCATGCCGACGGTCCTGGGAGCGAGCGTGGCGGCCGGCGCCGCGGGCACGCTCCTGCTCGCGGTCGCGGAGCCCCTGCCTGTCGCGCTGGCCGGAGCCGTAGTTGTCGGCGTGGCCGCCGGTATCCCGTTCGCGCCGACCTTCACCGGCGCCGCGAGAGCACGACCCGAGGCGCCGGCAACCGCCGTCGGCTTCGTCAACTGTGCAGCCGCACTTGTCATCGTCATCGGAACGCCGCTGCTTGGCCTCGCCTTCTCGCTGACGGAACGTGGCCGAATCGGCTTCGTCGTCGTCGCAGCTCTCTGGGCAGTCGTTCTGCTCGTGCTGCCGAGCCGACGCGATCTGGGCGCCGTGCCTACTGCAGCGCCTGAATCGCGTTGAGGATGATCTCCGCGGCCAGAGCCGCGTCAGCGGGGTCGGCGTCCTCGGCCGGATGGTGGCTGATTCCCTCGACACAGGGGACGAAGACCATGGCGCTCGGGACCCGCTCGGCCACGCACATCGTGTCGTGTGCTGCGCCCGAGTGCATGCGCATGTACGGCTCCCCGGTCGCGACAACTGCCTCCTCGAGAGCCGCGACAATCGCGGCGTCGAGGGGCGTGACGGCAAGCGTCTGCCGCGGCCGCACTTCGGCAGTCATCCCTCTGCGCTCGGCACAGGCGACGGCGAAAGCTCCGATCGCCTCCGCAACGCCGCGATAGAGCTCGTCGACCGGGCCGCGGATGTCGAGCGAGAACCGCACCGAGCTCGCGATCGCGTTGATCAGGGACGGGTCGACCTCGATCTCGCCGATCGTTCCCACCGTGCCGTTTCCCGCCTCCCGCGCAAGGCGCTCGAGCTCGAGCGCCGTCTCGGCGAGCACGAGCGTCGGATCGAGGCGGAAGTCCATGGGCGTCGCGCCGGCGTGGTCGCCGCGACCGTGGACGACGACGTCCGCGTGGACGTACCCCGCGATGGCATGGACGATTCCGATGCGATTGCCGGTGTCCTGCAATACCCGCGCCTGCTCGATGTGCATCTCGATCCAGCCGGTGAGGTCGTCGAGCACGTGGATCGAGTCGCGCCAGCGCTCCGGCGAATATCCGGCGTCAGATGCGTGCTCCCAGAAGCTGCGCCCGTCGTCGAGAGCGCGGAAGTGCTCGCGAAGATCCTCTTCGGTGACGCGCTGAAGCATGATCCGGCTTCCCAGCAGCATCTGCCCGAAGCCCGATCCCTCCTCCTCGAGAAACGAGATGAGCTGCAGGGGAAGGTCGAGGCCGAGCTCTGCGTTCAGACGGCAGACTTCGAGAGCGGTGACGACGCCCATCGTGCCGTCGTACTTGCCGCCGTTTCTGTTGGAGTCGCAGTGCGAGCCGACGCCGAAAACTGGCTCGCCGGCGGGCCGGTTGCGCGCGACGAGCGTCCCCACCGGGTCGGTCGAGACCTCGAAGCCGAGCTCCTCGAGTGCCGCCGCGAAGTACTCGACCGTGTTGCGGTACGCACCCGTGTACGCGTATCGGCGAATCGCCTCGGTCGAGACCGTGTACTCGGGCCCCGCGAGGGACTCGATGTCCTGCTCGATGCGCTCGGCGCTCCGCCCGCGGTCGATCGCGGCCACGGCAGGACTCTAGTATCGGTGGCATCGTGGAGGAAGAGCTCGAGGAATGGCCTCCTCCTGAGGCCAGAGTGCGATCGGCGCTCTGGCGAGCCGAGGGCCACCTCGAGCGCCGTGAGTACTACGCTGCGTTCTCCGCCCTGACCGACGCCCTTCAGGCCGCCGGAACCGCGGAACGCCGGCTCCTCCTGGGGCTACGCCACCTCTCCGCCGCCGGGTACCGAGTGCAGGACGGCGATCGAGCACGCGCTCGACGGCAGCTCGCTCATGCGCGCCGTCGCCTCACTCCATTTCCGGACACCGAAGCGCTGGTTGATCTTGTGGCCGCGGAGATCGAGTCGTAGAGTCGTACCGTGGCCGAGAGCTGGCGCAACCGAAAGACGCTGATCCTGAGCCGCAGCGACATGATGGGGCTGCTGTCGCCTGCCGAGTACGTGGACTGCGTCGAGCACGCTTTCCGCATGCACGGTCTCGGACGTGTCTACATGGAGCCCAAGGGGCACATCGTGCTCGACCGCTACCGGGGCGAGTGGGAGGTGATGCCGTCCTACATCGAGGAGCCGGAGGCAGCCGCCTGCAAATGGGTCTCGATTCGCGAGGACAACACGAAGTACGAGCTGCCGGCCGTGTTCTCGATCCTCGTCTACACGCATCCGGAGACGGGCTTTCCGCTCGCGATCTGCGACGGCTCGTACCACACATTGATGCGCACGGGGGCCTCCGCAGCCGTTTCGGCGAAGTGGCTCGCGCGCCCTGACTCGAGCGTGCTTGCCATAGTCGGCACAGGGAGCGTGGCCCAGGGCACGCTAGCCACGTGCGACGCAGTGTTCGGGTGGAGCGAGGTTCGTGTCTGGAGCCGCACGCAAGCGTCCGTTGACCGGTTTCTCCAGTCGGAGCGGCCGAAGTTCCCGCACCTTTCGATCGAGGGGTCGACCGACCTCGAGCAGACCGTGCGCGGCGCCGACGTCGTCGTCACGGGGACGCACGCTCGCGGCTGGATCGTCGATGACGCGTGGATCGAGCCGGGCACACACATCGCAGCGCTCGGCGCAGACCTCGAAGGTGAGCAGGAGCTGCACCCGGCGATCCTGCAGCGCGCGCGCATCTTCGTGGACGACATCCGCCAATGCGTTCCCGACGGCGAGATCAACGTCGCCCTTCGTGAGGGGCTGATCGCCGAAAGCGACGTCACCGGCGAGATCGGCAAAGTCATCTGCGGAGAGCTCGACGGTCGCCAGTCAGTCGACCAGATCACAGTCTTCGATTCGACCGGCATCGCGCTTCAGGACTCCGCGACTGTGCCGCTCGAGTACGAGCGCGCCGTCGCGGCCGGCGTGGGCATCGAGAAGAAGATGATCTCGACGTGATGGCCGCGGCGATCTTCGAGGCCGAGCTGAGCGCGGAGCAGGCCGCGGATCTCGCCCGGTCGATGGACGAAGGACGGTCGACGCGACCCGCCGGGGTCATTGTGGCCACCCTGCTCTACGACGATGTCTTGGCACGTCTCGTCGCCGTCTGGCAGAACAGAGCCGTGCTCGACGCTTATCTCGCCGAGACAGACGTTCCACGCGGGCTGGAGCTGATGCGGAAGGTCGGAGCGGAGCCGCGGATGACCATCGTGGACGTGCTGGAGCACGCATGACGGAGTTCAGCCAGATCCGGCTCGACCCGGACCCCTACGAGCCGTTTCGGCTCTCGCAGGGGTTCCGGGTGGGCGACCTCGTGATTGTCTCGGGCCAGGCGGCGATCGACGAGAACGGCCAGATCGTGGGCGCAGGCGACTTCGACGCACAGGCGCAGCAGACCTTCCAGAACCTGGAGCGGGTGCTCGAGGCAGGAGGATCGAGCCTGGAGCGGGTCGTCAAGGTGACGATCTTCCTCACCGACATGACGAACTTCGGCAAGATCGTCGAGCTGCGCGAGAAGTGGTTCAGCCCGCCGTACCCCGCGGACACGATCGTCGAGGTCTCGTCTCTGGCGCTGCCCGAGCTCGTGATCGAGATCGAGGCGATGGCCGTAGCTGGGTAGCAGCTCCGGGCTCCAGCAGCTCTCCGCGGTCCGGCCGCCGACGCAGCTCGCGAATGCCCACGGTCATGGCAGACCTGTCTATGCTCGCTCGATGGGGCTCGACCACGTGCGCAAGATCGTCACGGTGGTCGAAGACGTCTGGATCGAGGGGCATCGGCCGGTCCAGCCGCCGACTCGCATCACCGCCGCCGGAGCGGTGGTCGACAATCCGCTTGCCGGGCACTTCGTCGATGATCTCGACCCGCTGATCGACCTCTACTGCGAGTCCCTGGGCACGCTACTGACGCAGCGTGCGCTCGAGCTACTCGGGGCCGAGGCAGAGGCGTATGGCAAAGGCGCGCTCGTGGGGCTCGACGGCGACGTGGAGCACGGCTCGGCGATCATCCACAACCTCCGCTTCGGCAATCAGGTTCGCGAGCCCGTCGCCGGGACCTCGCTCCTCCCTTCGGTGGAGAAGCGCGGCGCGGCCGGCGCGGCGCTCGACATCTCGATCAAGCACAAGCACGACCACTCCGTCCGCTCGCATCACCAGACGTTCGAGGTGCGCATCCCGGACGCTCCACGGGCGGACGAGATCGTCGTGTGGGTCGCGCTCGCTTCCTCGGGTCGGGCACACGCCCGCCTCGGTGTCTTCGGAAGCGAGCTCGGATGATTCGCCATGTCTTCCTCTGGAATGTGAGACCGGAGGCCGGACCAGACGCCGGGCAACGGATCCTCGCTGCGCTGAACCGGATCAAAGACGAGCCCGTTCCGGCCGTGTCTTGGACGCTCGGCACTGACGTACCGCCGCCTGGAAGTGAGGACTCGGGCGGTCGCTGGCAGTACGGGCTCGTTTGCGATTACGAGAGCCAGGAGCACCTCCGGTCGTACTACTCGACTCCGGAGCATGCCGCCGTTGTGCGAGAGATCGTGCCGCTCATCGCAGACCGCGCAGTCTGCGACTTCGAGCTTTGAGCGGGCAGAGTGGCTACACCCTTGACTGCGACGACAGTCCGGGACGGTGATCCGGGACGGCGAGGATGGCCTCGCGGATCACCGCCCCTTGCTCGCTAGTTCGAATCGAGCAGTCGAATCGGATTGCTCAGCGAGGTCGCGGGCGCCTGAAGACTCAGAGGCGCGGCACTAGCGGCTGTCCGTCCAGGAGCCGCTCCACACCGCCCATACCCCAGTGCGACTCGCCTTCAGCCGTGACGAGCGAGGGGACGCCGCGGACTCCCGCCGCCTCGGCGTCTCCGCGGATCTCACGGATGCGCGCGAGGCGTCCCGCCGAATAGGCAGCCGCAACCGTCTCGGCCGGGTCGAGCTCGGCTCGCCCGGCTGCGCGTGCGATCTCTGCCTCGGTAGCGATGTCCTCGCCCTCGCAGAAGAACGCCTCGTAGAGCGCGCGCTTGAACGCCCGCAGACGTCCCTGCTCGCCGGCCCAGAGGCAAGCAGCGAGCGGAAGGGTCGAGCGGGGTTGGTAGCGCGGCAGGTGGATCTCGATGCCGCGCTCGAGCGCACGGCGGTACACGTTCTGCGTCCAATCGGTGCGCAGATGGTCTCCCCGCACCTCGAGCAGCCGTGCCGGCGCCGGCCGTAGCTCGAACGGAAGCCACTCGACCTCTATGGCGCCCGCATCCTCTGCGGCCTCGACTTCGTACGACTCGAGGTACGAGTACGGGCAGACCACGTCGTAGTAGAAACGGATCTTCCGCATCGTCGAACAGGCTATTAGACTCGCCTCCACGACGAGAGGAGGAGACATGGCAACCGTGGGTGAGCATCTCACTTTCGAGGCCGTTCACGAGCAGGACGGCCTGAAGGTCTCGAAGTCTCCCTGGGGACCGGACGACGAGATCGGCCGGCTCAACTGGATCACGCCGGAGACGAACCGGGCAATCCTCGAGCACCTCGACGGGAGCCACGTGTTCGACTTGAACGTCGAGTACTTCATCGGCATGCCGTCCTGGGTGGCGGCCGGCGACCCCCCGTACGGAATCTGGATGACCCACACGCCGCAGGGGTCGATCAACGACAACCTCTCGGGCGTCGGGCCGACGGCGCACGAGCGCTACTCGTACTGCGGTGACTCGATCCACATGTACACGCACTGCGGCACGCACGTCGACACGCTCAACCACCTCGGCCATCACGGGATGTTCTGGAACGGCTGGACGGCAGACAAGGATCTCGGCAGCCGGATCTGGAACAAGGGAGGCCTCGAGAAATACCCACCGATCATCGCGCGCGGAGTCCTGCTCGACGTAGCCGGCATGCACGGCGTCGACTGCCTCGAAGACGGCTACGGGATCACACCGCAGGACCTCCAGGACTGCGTCGCCAAGCAGGGCGTCGAGCTCCGCACGAAGGACGTCGTCTTGGTGCGCACAGGCCGGATGACCGTCTGGCCGGACTTCGACGGTTACCTGCTCAAGCCCCCGGGAATCACGCTCGGGTCGGCCAAGTGGCTGTGCGAAGAGGCTGGCGCGATGTGTATCGCAGGCGACTCGATCGGGCTCGAGGTGATGCCTTGGGACGAGCCGGACGCATTCCTGCCGGTTCACGCGTACATGTTCGCGACGGCAGGCGCGCAGATCATCGAGGTCGTGAACATGGAGGAGATCGCAGCGGAGAAGCAGTACGAGTTCGCCTTCCTCGGCTTCCCGCTCAAGCTGCGCGGAGCGACCGGCGCGCCGATGCCCTCCTACGCGGTCCCGCTTCGGAGCTAAATGCTTGACCGGAAATTGGCGCGCAGCCGGGGGCGGTCACGACCAAGCCGGGCGTCGCACTCACGCGTCGTGCAGGCTTGAAGCCTGTGCGACGCGCGAGAGTGGCGATCCGGCGCAGTGTCGTGGCCGTCATCCGGCCCGCGTGAATTTCCGGTCAAGCATCTGGGCCTATTCGAAGACGTCGAGCGAAAGGAGCGCAGACACAAGCGGATAGGGGACGTCGACGGCCTCGGAGATGCGCAGGTCGACGGCGACGGAGCAGAGTGCATAGGCAGCTGGACGCTCGAAACCGTACGTGGCCTCGAGATAGCCGATCATCTCGAGCAGTGCCTCGCGGGCTGCGGCGTCGACGTCCATGGGCTCATCCAACGCGATGCCGGTCGTCGCCAACGAGGGACCATGCGCTCTCTCTGAAGGCGTCTCGAAGCGTGGGAATCGCTGGCGCCACCCGAGCTCATGCTCCTTCTGGATACGAAAGCGGACCGTGGCGGCGCCGGCGACCTCGATCGCCGTGCCGCAGACCTCGCCGTCACCCTGCGCGAAGTGGAGATCCCCGATCGAGAAGAGCGCGCCCGGGATGTGCACCGGTAGGAAGAGCCGCGAGCCGGCGACAAGCTGGCGAATGTCGATGTTGCCGCCGATCGGCCGTGGCGGGATCGTCCGGAGCCC
>DASTEM010000249.1:0-4294 GCA_035709545.1 Gaiellaceae bacterium
CCACTTCTGCCGCACCGTGCGGGCGACGGGCGCGCCTCCGACCTCGCTGTCCGAGTAGATGGTGTCGCCGAGATTGATGTTGAAGGCGTTCTTCTCCGCTGCCATCCGCGCGTAGACCTCGAAGCGGTTGAAGCCCGGCGCACCGCTCGGTCCCGGAGTCGCGTCGGCGTCGCCCGAGATGGCGAAGCGCACCGGTGTGTCCGCGGCGGATGCGGGCGCCGTCGTGAACGTTCCGACTGTGCTTCTCGCCTTTCCTTGAGCGAACGAATACGTATAGGTCGTTCCCGGCTTCAGCTTGCGAACCACACCCTGAACCGTGAGGTCGGCTTCGCGAGTGGCTCGACCCTCGAGCAGGCGCGCTTTCGTGGCCCCACGAGCTGCGACCGCCAGCGTCACGAGCCCCGCCTTGGGCGCTCTTGTCCAGAGGATCGCCGAAGTGGAGGTGACCTCACCCGCCGCGACGCCGTACTTGAAGACGCTTGCCGACGGCGCGCCCGCAGCCGGCACAGCGATCGCCATGAGGCCCGTGAGCGCTGCGGCGATTGCGACGGCCCGACGCACTATGTCGAGCCTACGCGGCCGCGGTTGGACGGTCAACGGGGTCGGGCGACCACGTGCACGGATTCATGGCGCTACGCTAACCCGACGCGGGTGTAGCTCAGTTGGTAGAGCGCCAGCCTTCCAAGCTGGATGTCGCCGGTTCGAGCCCGGTCGCCCGCTCTACGGGTATGACGCGGGTTTAACGCCGGCGCGGGGAGTCATCACACATGGGAGAAACGCTTCGGCCGCGAGAGCATCCGTCGGGTCCGGGCCGCGATGCGAGCGATTCTCGATCAGCAGACCGACGGGCGTGCCCGGCTTGCGCTCGGCCTGCAGCCGCACCCGGAGGGCTGGCGCGCGAGCGGGCGGTACCTGAAGCAAACCGAGGCGATGCTCGAAGACCCGAGCACGGGGCTGCCTCAGTACCCGATGGTGCTGCATCGCGGCGGTCGGCCCGACAGCAGCTGAGGACCGATTTCGAAGCGACTACACGTCGACGAGAGCGGGATCCCCCGCGGCGAGCCGGCGGCGCCACAGCTCGGCCGCGACGAGCTCTGCCACGCCGGTCTCGACGAGCAGCGGCACAAACGGGCTCTCAGACCCCGGGAACGTGATGTCGAAGGTCGAGCCGGGGACCGGAGCGCCGACGGAGACGACAGGAAACGCGCGCTTGGCAGACCACTCGAGCACGCCCGCGTCGAACCGCGAGCCGGTGAAGAGAAGCGCTGCGTACCCAGGACGCTTGCTCAGATAGAGGTCGACGTGGAGCCAGTCTCCCGTCTCCGCGGCGTCCGCCACGACTCGCGGCCCCTCGCGGAGCATGAGCGCCGACTGGAGCGCCGAGGAGAGCCGTTCGGCAGGCGCGATCGTGGCGACGGTTCGCACATCCTCGACCAACCCGACGAAATCGTCGAGCCACAAGCTTCGCCCCTCCCGTATGTGTGCAGCCGCCTCTACGGAGGGTCGGAGGTCAGCGACCCGCGGCCTGTCGTCGGTCATACGGCCGGCGGCGAGCAACAGCACGGCGACTGTCGCCTGGTACGTGAGGCATGCGACCCCGCCCTCTTCATGTCCAGCGAGGAGCGGGAGAACCAGATCCGCGACGCCCGCCAGATCGCTCTCGGGATCGTTCGTGATCGCAACGCATCGGCTCGTCCCGCGGTGAACCTCGAGGGCTTCCACCGTCTCCGGCGTCTTGCCCGAGGCCGAGATTCCCACCGCGAGGGTCTCAACGGACGGAGGTATCCGGCTCCCGGTCGAGGCGAGCTCGGCGTATGCATCGAGACCCTGTGAGCGCAGGTGCGCGGCAGCGGCGACCGCAGCGAAGCGTGAGCTTCCCATACCGATGAAGACCGCGCGGCGTGCGGCGTCTCCGCTGCTGCCCAGCGCGGCGAGAGGCGAGCTGGCCCCCTCGTAAGCGTCGAGGAGCCCTGCGAGACGTTCGGGCGCGACGAGGATGTCGCGCAGGAATCCGTCGGGATTCACGAGAGGTCCTCGAGCAAAGTGGGCAGCACGGCCGTCGGCGCGTACAGCCACTCGGGAAGCCAGCGCGAGGCGTACAGGAGCTCGCGGAGCTCCTTGGCGACCTCGAGCGCCCGAAGAAGCTCACGATCGACGGGACCGATCTCTGCCTCGTACGCTGACATGCACACATTCCGCGCTTCGTGCGACCACGCGCGCCAGTCGAAAACTGGCTCGCGCCGAGTGGCCGCGCAGCCCGCGTGGTCGAGCGAGAGCAGCAGAGAGGCGACGTCGACGAGCGCGCTCCGCGGTCGTGCGCGCTCGGCAAGCGGCAGACTGGGGTCACCCTCGAAGTCGATGACGACCAGGCCGCTGGCAGTGCGGAGCACCTGCCCCACATGCAGGTCGCCGTGGACGCGCTGCAATCGCGTGCCGAGAAGCCGATCGAGCCCTCTGAGGCGCTCGTGGACCGCCGCCTCCGACTCGACGTCAGCCATCGCAGCGACCGCCGCCGCACGCTCTGCTGCGAGGCCCTCGGCCACGGCCACGCTCGTGCCCAGAGCGGCTGCAAGCTGCTGGTGCAAAGCCCCGGCCACGTGCCCGAGATCGCGTGCATCCCCGAGCGCGTCGTCGCCGGAGGCAAGTCGCGAGATCAATCCCTCCCAGCCGACCGGGATCCCAGCGACGTACTCCTCGACAAGCGCCACCGTGATGTCGCCGTGCTCGACCACACCGGCGAGCGCGGGCACGTGCCTGAACCCACGGACAGCTTGGAGCAGCTCCGCCTCCGGGTGCGGCCCGGGCTCGAGGCGGCGAAAGAGCTTCAACACGAGGCGCTCGCCGAGAGAGACGACGGTGTTGGAGAGATCATCCGCGAGGAACCGCGTCGCTGCGGGCGCAGCTCCGACGCCTGCCGAGCGCGCAAGCGCAGACCACACGGGATCGTCCCCGCCACACTCGCGTCCCTCGCGGAGCGCTAGCGCGTACCGCTCGCGCTCGCCGGTCGTATGCGCGACGTCGACGAGGACGATCGACGCGCCCTGCGCGCCGTCGAGGACGATCTCCTCGACCGGCTCCACTCCCGCCACTCCGCGGCCTTTGCCTGCGAACCAGCGCGCGCTCGTCACTGCTGCGACATCGGGCAGCACGACTCGCCCTACTCGTCTCTCTCGCTTGACAGCCATCTTCGAGTTCCATAGCTTCGCCGACTCACGCTGATGGCGAGCGAGAACTCCACCATCGTCTTCTTTCCGGAGGGCGCCTACGGCCCGACGAACAACTGCGTCGGGATCGGCCAGGTGCTCCGGGAGCGCGGGCATCGCGTCGTGTTCGTCATCGAGGAGTCGTTTGCCGGGAACCTCGAGGCGCAGGGCTTCGAAGAGCGCCTGATGAGGCTCGGCCCCGCGCCCGAGGTCGAGGAGGAGCCAGGCCAGTTCTGGAAAGACTTCATCCGCGACACCGCGCCGGTGTTTCGCAAGCCGACGATCGAGCAGCTCTCCGAGTTCATCGAGCCGACCTGGCGAGCGCTCTGCGACGGCTCTCGCTACGTCGACGACCGCCTGCGCGAAATCTTCGACGACGTGCAGCCGGACGCGATCGTCGAGGACAACGTTCTCTGCTTTCCCGCGATCCACCACTCGGGCCGACCCTGGGCTCGGATCGTCTCGTGCAACCCGCTCGAGTTGAAGGACGAGGCAATAGCTCCCGTGTTCTCGGGTTACGCGGCCGACAGCACGAGCGGCTGGGCCGAGTTCCGCGCCGAGTACGCACGAGCGATCGCCGATCTCCATGGGGAGTTCTCCGCGTTCTGCGCGGAGCGCGGCGCGCCGCAGCTTCCGCCCGAAGAGTTCATCCACGAGTCCGACTGGCTCAACCTGTACGTGTATCCAGCGGCGGTCGACTACGACCGCGCGCGGCCACTCGCGCTGACGTGGCATCGGCTCGAGACCTGCGTCAGGCGCTCAGACGCGAGCGCGGAGATTCCACCGCACATCTCGGACGGCGAAGGCGCGCTCGTGTACCTCTCGCTGGGAAGCCTGGGCTCGGCCGATGTCGACCTCATGAAACGCTTGGTCGAAGTGCTCTCCAGGTCTCGTCATCGCATCGTCGTCTCGAAAGGCCCTCAGCACTTGGAGTTCGAGCTTGCAGACAACATGTGGGGCGCGGAGTTCCTGCCGCAACCCGCGCTGCTCCCGCTCGCGGACGCAGTCATCACCCACGGAGGAAACAACACGACCACCGAGTGCTTCCACTTCGGGAAGCCGATGGTCGCACTACCGCTGTTCTGGGATCA
>DASTEM010000250.1:0-3758 GCA_035709545.1 Gaiellaceae bacterium
CGCTCGATGCACGAGGGTCGGCGTGCAGGGCTCGCGTCGGTCGTCGGCATCCACGTCGGCACGCTCGTCCACATCACCGCGGCGACGCTCGGACTGTCCGCGCTGATCGTCTCGTCGGCAGTTGCGTTCACCGCCGTCAGAGTGGCAGGCGCCGTCTACCTCGTCGGTCTCGGCTTGTGGACTCTCTTCGCGCGCCGCGCGGAACCGGAGGTGGCTCTCGGCGGGCAGCAAAACCTTCGGCGGGCCTTCGCACAGGGGATTGTCGTCAACGTCCTGAATCCGAAGACAGCTCTCTTCTTTCTCGCGTTTCTCCCGCAGTTCGTCGACCCGAACGCCTCGCACCCAGCGGTTCAGATCGCGTTCCTCGGCTTGCTGTTCGCGCTCCTCGGACTCGTCACGGATTCGATTTGGGCGCTTGCCGCCGGTGCTGCCGGCGGAGTGCTTAGGCGCTCGCGGCGCTTCCTGCGGACGCAGCGCTACGTCACGGGGTCGGTGTACCTCGGGCTCGGCGTGGCGACGGCGTTCGCCGGGCGCGTTGACGGTAAGCCGTAGGTGCGAGATACATCTCGCCCTATCCGCCGCCGTAGATCGAGACGGGGAGCTCGAGGGTCATCTCCTCGCCTGATGGGATCTCGGCTTCGAGGCGCTCGAGGAGCGCGATGGCGCCGGGCGCGGCGGCGAGCAGTCGCCGCTCGACCTCGTCCACGGAGTCGAGCAGAAGAAGCTCCTGCTTGAAGGGCTTTGGGAAGCGGCCCTGCCCGAGATACCAGCCGTAGAACTTCTTCAGGAAGCCGGAAGCCCGCCGCTCTCCGAGCTCGCGAACCGTCTCGCGGATGAAGAGGACGAGCTCCGCAGCGACCTCCTCGCGCGAGGGCTCCTCCGCGTCGCCGTCGACTATTTCTCGAAGCGCCCACGGGTTGCCTTGCGCGCCGCGCCCGACCATCACGGCCTCGGCGTCGGTCGCCGCCAGCACCGCCTGCGCTCGCGCGTAGGACGTCACGTCGCCCGAGGCCACGACCGGCACGTCGACGAGCGAAACGAGCTCCGCGGTGAGTTCGTGATCCGCCGTGCCCGTGTACATCTGCTCCGCCGAGCGCGGATGGAGCGTGAGCGAGGCAGCGCCTGCCTCGACAAGTTGCGGCCCCAGCTCGAGGCATGCGCGTGAGCCGTTCCGGACTCCCCGGCGCAACTTCACCGTCACCGGCACCTCCACGGCCTCGGCAATCGCCTCGATCACCCGGCACGCGCGCTCGGGCTCCTCGAGCAGATGCGCCCCGGCTCCCGTGCGGGTGACTTTCTTCACGGGGCAGCCGAAGTTGACGTCGACGAGGTCGGCGCCGACCGCCTCGACCATGCGTGCCGCGTTTGCCATCGCACGCGGGTCCGACCCGAAGAGCTGGATCGCGAGCGGGTGCTCGTCCGCGGCCACGCGAAGGTAGCCGAGCGTCTTCTCGTTGCGGTGCTCGATACCCGCGCAGCTCACCATCTCCGAGCACACGAGACCGGCGCCGTAGCGTCGTCCTTGGCGGCGAAATGCCTGCACGCTGACGCCCGCCATCGGCGCCAGCACCAAACGCGTCGGCACCTCGACAGGGCCGATATTCCAGGATTCTCGAAGGTCGATCGGCACCCGCAACATGGTAGTTCCGAACTGTTGACGCTCGTCTAGGGCGCTAGCTACCATTGCGGGCCATTGTCGGGGCCTCGAGCCTCGCAATCCCGTCTCTGGAGGCATTTTTCGTGAAGGATGTGATCCTCACACCCGCGGGCTACAAGCAGCTCAAGACCGAGCTGGATCGCCTCCGCACGGACAAGCGCCGCGAGATCGCGGAGCGCATCGCCGCTGCCCGCGAGTTCGGCGAGATCGCCGAGAACGCCGAGTACGACGACGCGAAGAACGAGCAGATGATGCTCGAGCATCGCATTGCGCAGCTCGAGGAGCGCCTCGCGAACGCACGCGTGATCGAGCTCAAGAAGGTCGACACGAGCGTCGTCTCGATCGGCTCCGTCGTGCGCCTCCGCGACGTGGATGCAAAGGAGACGGTCGAGTACTTCATCGTCGGTTCGGCGGAGGCGAACCCGGCGGAGCGCAAGCTCTCGAACGAGTCGCCGGTCGGCAAGGCGATCATCGGCCGCAAGAAGGGCGAGACCGTCGAGGTCATCACCCCGCGCGGCTCGAAGGTGAAGTTCAAGATCATGGAGATCAAGGCCGCGTAGCGCGGCCTTGATCTCCATGATCTACGTCGTTAGCTACGAGCCCAGTTTGATGGCGCCGCGGTAGGTCGTGATCACTCCGGCTTCCGTCGGCCGGTCCTTCATCGTGATCACGCCAGAGGCATCCTCATTTCGTTCCTCCCCTATTTCTCCGTCCTCGAAGTAGCCGCAGCTTTCCCTTCGTTCATCTGGGTCTCCTTTTCCTCTGTCCCTAGCTCAGCGCGGGCACCGCGGCCGCGCAGAAGTCGTCGCTTCGCCCGGTGGAGCCCTTCACCAACCCGAGGTCGGCGAGCAACACGTCGTCGAACGGATCGTCGGGCGTGCCGTTGTCGCCGAAGAGGAGCTCGAACCGGATCTGGCCGGGGTTTCTCGCGATCGCCTTGCCGTCCTCTCCGTAGAGCACGGCATTGCCGGTCGCGAGGATGAGGACGGTCAGCGTGCCGTCGCCGTTGTCCGTCACGCGCTTGTCCTTCTCAGTCACGGTCACGACCGAGGTCAGGGTCGTGCCGTTGGCCGTGAGCACTTCGGTCCTCCTGCCGTGCTGCAGGAAGTAGTCCAAGCCGTCCGGGCCGTGCGGAACCACGAGGACGTTGCCGTCCATGACGAGCGCTATCTGCACGCTCAGTCCCACTTCGTCGCAGAAGTCGTCGACGACGAATGTGTCCTCGAAATGAAATGTCTCCCGAAAGACCTGTCCGGCAGTAGCGCTCGCGGCAAGCGCGAGCGCGGTCAACGTGGCCAGCACGATCGCCGGCACAGCGAACATCTTCATCTCACTTCTCCTTCCCTTCGATGAACAGAACGGCGACTTGCTCGTCCGTGATCTCGCCGTCGGGCGAGAGCACGAAGTTCGAGGTGATGCGTCCACTCGCGCCCGCATAGCGACCCGCTCCACCGTCGACCTGGAGCACCGACGCCCCGTGTCTGACACTGCCGTCCGGCGCCGGCTCGAGCCTGCCGCTGCCGAGCGAGCGGAACCGCAGGGCATTCCCATTGCCGAAGTCGATGGTCCCCTCCTCGTTGAACGTCGCCTCGTTAAGGAAGACGAGCCGGGTTGCGACACGCGCTCCGCGTGCGGACAGCTCGGCGTCGATCACTCCCGGGCCAACGACCGTCGTCTGCCCGCGAAGACGCCGCGTGAACGTCACCTGATGCATGGCGCCGACGCTGACGGTGAGCGCCGACAAGCAGCCGTCAAGACGCTGACAAACCGCTGATAAGGGCCTCGGCTGGCTTTGTTCGGCTCGTGCGGGGTGGTACGTTCGCGCCGTGCTCGACTTCCGCATCCTGGGGCCGCTCGAGGTCCGGGAAGGCGAGAACGCCCTCCACCTCGGCGGCTCGAAGCAGCGAGGAGTTCTCGCGATCCTCCTGCTCCGGGCGAACGAGCTCGTCTCGAGCGATCGGCTCATCGATGAGCTCTGGGGCGAGACGCCACCGGAGGACGCCGGGATGGCGCTGCAGGCGCACGTCTCGCGTCTTCGCAAGGCGCTCCCCGACGGCGCATCCATTCTCGTCACGCAGGCGCCGGGGTACGTGCTTCGACT
>DASTEM010000251.1:0-4010 GCA_035709545.1 Gaiellaceae bacterium
CCGAAAACCGAGCCCACACCTCGTCGTCGAGCGGTCGCTCAACGTGGCAGGAGACGACCGCGTACCGTTCCTGCGACGTGGCGCCCATCGTCCGAGAAGTATCCCGGTAGCCCTCGATGCGACGCTCGACTGCCGCTCTCGTCGTGTCCCTCGTCGCGGCAGGGCCGCGACTCGTGGTGCTCGCTCGCGAGCGCGAGACGATCCTCGAGGAGTTCGTCGACAAGAGCGACCGCTTCGCGGTCACCCTCGTCGAGCACGGGACGTTCGGCTTTCTCCCCGGCGTTCCCTCCGCCTACACGCAGCCGCTGTACGGCTGGTTCCTCGCGGGTCTCTACTTCCCGTTCGACCGGTCGTGGCTCGCGGTCGGGCTCGCGCAGATCGTCGTCGCAGTCGTGACGGCGCTGCTCGTCTTCAAGATCGGCGTCCTGCTGCACTCACAGGGAATCGGCCTCGTTGCCGCGCTCATCGCGACACTGCACCCCTACGTCGTCTGGCATGACGTCCACGCGAACAGGGAAGTGCTCGACGGCCTTGCGCTTGCGCTGCTCGTGCTGTGCGCGCTCCTCGCTTTCGAAGCGCGCTCTCTCGTGCTGGCGGCCGCAGCCGGCTGCGTCGCCGGCCTGGCGATCCTCGGAAACGCGCGGCTCGCCTTGTTGCCCGTCGGCGTCGCCGCGTATGTCGCCTGGCAGATACGCCCCGCGCTCCGCGCGCTGGCCGCCGCTGCGCTCGTCCTCGCTGGAGCCGCGCTGGTCGTCACTCCCTGGGTTACCCGAAACAAGGTCGAGGTCGGCTGCTACGCGATCACGACGGACGCTCGTGCGCTGTGGAAAGCGAACAACCTCGCGACGCGTGGCGTGCTCGATCGCGGCGGTTGGATCGACGACGTTCCGGAGCTTTCAGGAGGACCGCCGTGGCCCGAGCTGGCCGCCGACCTTACGCTCGCCGGCAAGCCGACCTCGGTCGACGAGTGTGCGCAGATGCGCCTCTACCGCAAAGAGGTGACCGAGTTTTGGCGCGAGCACCCGGGCGAGAAAGCGCTGCTGGCGGCTCAGGCTGTGCGGATGCTCTGGAATCCGGTTCCAGCCGAGTCGGACTCGAGCGGCAGCGGTCTGGCCCGCCAGGCGCGAAGGACCGTCGAACCGGCGTTCATGGTCGGTCTGTACGCGCTCGCGCTCGCCGGGCTCTTCTTCGCGCCGCGCTACTTCGTCGCGCTGGTGCTGCTGTTCCTCGCCTACAACACTGTCGCAGCGATGGTCTTTGCGGGCACCGCACGCTACCGCGCGCCGTGGGATTTCCTGCTCGCGCTCCTCGCAGCCTTCGCGCTCAGGGAGATCTGGCAGCGTCTCCGGAAGAGACGCAGCTACGCGGCAGCAGGCTCGAGCTCAGCCAAGTAGAGCTGCTCGATCCGCGCGGCGGACCTCTCCGGGGTGAACTCTGAGAGTGCTCGTTCGCGGCCGGCGCTCCCCATCGCCGCAGCGCGTGACAGATCTCCCGAAAGCACGACGATCGCCTCCGCGAGGGCCTCTGCGTCAGCGGGCGGCACCACCAAGCCGGTCTCGCCGTCGGCCACGATCTCTGGCAGCCCGCCGACGGCGCTCGCGATCACGGGCCGGGCACGCTCCATCGCCTCGAGCGCAACCATCCCGAAGCCCTCGCCGAGCGAAGGCACGACGACGATTGCCGAGTCCTCGATCGCCCGCTGCACCGGCGAGACGAACCCGAGGAAACGAACGGCGTCCGCGAGTCCCAGCTCGCGAACGTACGACTTGAGTGCGGGCTCGAGCGGGCCGCGACCGGCGACGTCGAGCGTCACTCCGGGCACGTGGGGGCGTGCGCGAGCCAGTGCGCGAAGCAGCACCAGATGACCCTTGATCGGGATGAGCCGGCCGATGCACAGCAGCCGGGGCTCGTCTCCTTGGTAGGGCGTCGCCCCGCCGTTCGCCGCGATGCCGTAGTGGACGATCTCGAAGCTCGCTGCGTCGAACCCTTCCGTCTCCGCCAGGTACTGGGCGAGACCGCGGGAGATTGCGATGTGGACATGTGCCAGCGAGCCGACAGAGCGGTCGGCGAGGCCGAACCAGCGCCCCTCCCTGAACTCGTTGAACCCGTGCTTCGTCGAGAGCCGGAAGGGCACACGGGTGAGCGATCCGGCAAGTTGGCCGTAGACGTCGGCGTGCACGAGGTGCGTGTGCAGGATGCGAGGTCTCGTGTGTGTGAGGTGGGCGACGACCTCGCCGAACGCGACCGGGTCGACGTCGGCGCGCAGCTCGATGTCGTCGAGCGGAATCCCGCGCGCGCGGAGCTCGTCTGCGAACTCCCACGCCCCGGGCTCGTCCTCGTGGAGCATGAGGAAGCGGATATCCCAACCCCGGGCACGAAGGTCGGGCAGGAGCTGGAGGAGGTGCGCCTCCGACCCGGAGATACCAGCGACCTTCTGCATGTGGAGGACGACTCCGTTCGTCATTTGATCCCCGCCGCGTCGAGGATGCCACGCGCCCACGACTGCACCGAGTGTCCCGCGGCGACGCGCTCATGGATCCGGCGGCCGATTGCACCACGCTCGGTTCCGCTGATCTCGCCCAGGGCCCGGATCCTGTCGGCCAGCGCGCGCGGATCGGAGCGCGGAAAGCGCTGCTCGGAATCGAGCAGCGAGTCGAAGATGGGATTCGAGGCGAGCACGGGAAGGCAACCCGCTGCCGCCTCGTACACGACCTTGTCCGGAGCCCCTGCGCGCATGTTGTTGACGAGCGCGTCGTGGTCTGCGAAGAGACTTGGCAGCTCAGAGCGCGGAACCGCGTCGCCCAGCAGGACCCGCCCGTCGAGCCCGAGCTCGCTCGTGACCTCCTCGAGCTCGACGCG
Source organism: Gaiellaceae bacterium (assembly GCA_035709545.1). Taxonomy (GTDB): domain Bacteria; phylum Actinomycetota; class Thermoleophilia; order Gaiellales; family Gaiellaceae; genus GMQP-bins7. The sequence continues at coordinate 2,860 of DASTEM010000251.1, forward strand.
GTGAGCGCGCTCGTCGTCGGAGAGCGACGGGCCGTGAATGCGAATCTGGACGTCGGGCCCTGCTAGTGAAACCGCCGCGAGCACGACGTCGAGGCCTTTCGCGGTCGAATAGCGGCCGAGCGAGAGCAGGCGCACCCCGGGTCCCTCCCTGGGAGGCGAGCACGGGAACTCGGTGAGGTCGATGCCGTGGCCGATGGCGTGAACCTTTGTGGAGGGGAGCGGGAACGAACGCTCGTCGACGCTCGTGACCGCCGTCGAGACGCGCTCAGCCGCACGCAGGAGTCTGCTAGCGCGCCAGTGTGTGAACCAGAGCACGAGTGGTACGCGGAGCGGTCGTACGAGCGGGGCCGCCAGAACGGCATAGATCGGGCACATGTGGGCGACGACGGCACCCCCGCGAAGCCCTCGAGCCTCGCGCGCGAGCGCTGTCTCGAAACGGAGCCCGCGACCCACCTTGTGCCCGGCGCGGAAGGTCCGGACGCGACAGTTCGCCGGCAGGACATCGTCGACGACCCCGTCGGCGAGTACGACGACCTCGTCGACTAGCTCGGCGAGCCCCCGAAGCTTTGGGACCGTCGCGGCGAGCGCCGGATGCCCGGGATCGACCTGTTGGGTGATAAAGACAACCTTCGTCACGAAGCGCTCCACGCGCTCGTGTCAGACACCGCATAAGCGCTGACCGAGCCCTGATCCCCAAGGGGCGTGTCCAACTCGATCCTGGACGTGGCGCGGATCCATGCTCTCGTAGCGACTCTGTCTGTGAATCGATCGGCAAGAAAATGTTGCAGGTTGCCCTTGACACGATTCGGTGTCTGACACCCGATCATCAGAAGAAGTCGAAGTCGCCGAGGGTGAAATGCCACGCATCGGCAGACTCGTCGATCGAGATGCCGTCCTCCAGCGGCTTGCCGATGAAGCGGAGCTTCGTATTCGTGGGCGCGAAGCCTGCGCGGATCAGCGCCCGCCGGTGAACGCGCGAGCGAGGCGGGAGCAGCACAAGCGCGTCCGCGCCTCCTCGCACCTCCGCGACGGCGCGGGAGAGGAGCGCGCGCATCTCCTCGCCGCCCTTGGGCGCAACAACGAGGTCGGCGAGAAACCCGGCTGAGACCCCGTGCTTGAACGTGTGCCCGACCACCGCGACGCCCACGAGC
>DASTEM010000252.1:0-12807 GCA_035709545.1 Gaiellaceae bacterium
GCGGCCGACTCTGATCACGGGAAGCGTCGCACCGTAGGTCAGCACGGCCGACATCTGGAGCAGCACCTTCAGCTTTTCGCGGATCGCCGGTGCAGAGACGTCTCGAAAGGATTCGACGCAGTCGCCGGCCTGGAGCAGGAACGCGCGCCCCTCGCAGACCTCGCCAAGTCCGGCGAGGAGCGCTCGCGCCTCGCCCGCGAAGACCAGCGGCGGCAACCCAGCAAGTCGCTCGCGCGCGGACGCAAGCGCAGCAGCGTCAGGCCACCCGGGCTGCTGCCGGGCTGGAAGCTCGCGCCACGAGGAGGGTGTCCACGTCGACTCGGTGATCGCCATCGGACAACGAGTGTAGACCGCGTCCCGTCGAAGCCGGTTCAGGAGGTCCCCGCGAGCCGCCCGTCCGCGAAGATCGACAGAGGCAGCGTTCCGTCGAGGAGCGCGCGCCCGACGATCGCGCCCTCGCAGCCGGCAGCCTCGACCGCCACGAGATCGTCGATCGTGCGGACGCCTCCCGCGGCGAGCACGGGAAGCCCGGAGAGCTCGCAGACGCGCCTGAGAAGCTCGACGTTCGGTCCGGCGAGCGTCCCGTCACGCTCGATCGCCGTGCACAGGATCCGCCGGACGCCCGCCTCCCGGCACCTGAGGACAGCATTCTCCGTGGCGAGCTGGGAGCTTCGCTCCCACCCGTCGACGGCGACTAGCCCGTCGCGGACGTCTATTGCCACGACGAGCCGTCCGTCCAACTCCTTCACATAGCTCCCGAGTGCGGCCTCGCCGGCGAACGCAGCTGTCCCGATGACTACCCGGTATGCGCCCGCCTCGAGGAGCCGAACAGCGTCAGCGAGCGCGCGAATGCCGCCCGCCGCCTGCACAGGCGTCGAGCCGCACGCCGCGACGACCCTGCGAACGAGCTCGGGGCGCACTGTGCCGCTGCGCGCCGCGGTCAGATCGACGAGGTGCACGAGCTTCGCGCCGGCCGCCGTGACGCGCTCGGCCAAGGCGAGTGGATCTACCTCTCTGTGTGTGACTCGACTGAAGTCGCCACGCTCGAGCCGCACCGCCTCGTCACCGAGGACGTCGATCGCGGGGATGACCTGGAATGCCTCATTGCGTGTTAGCACGCTAACATGCTACTATGCCCGCCTCGGCCCATGTCAAACGGCAATCGATGAGCGAAGGGCTTCAACACGAATGGCGAACCAGCGAGACCAGCGACCTGTTCGAGGCAATTCTCAGCCTTCGGACGCTGGACGAGGCGGAGCGCTTCTTCCGCGATCTGCTGACTCTGGCGGAGATCGAGGCGATGACGCACCGCTGGCAGGCAGCGCGCCTGCTGGACGAAGGGCTTCCGTACCTCGAAGTCGCGGCGCGAACGGGCGCCTCGACGACGACGGTGACGCGGGTCGCACAATGGCTGAGGCGCGGCGCCGACGGGTACCGAGTGGTTCTCGATCGCCGCAAGGCGACGAGCAGCCGACCCGTCTGAGCATCGCCATTCCGGCCAAGGGTCGCCTGCGGGAACCCGCCGTCTCGCTGCTGGCCGAGGCCGGGCTCGGACCCGAGCAACCGGGGGAGCGAGCGCTCGCATTTCCGTGCCGCAATGCCCCCGTGGACGTGCTTCTCGTACGTGCCGCGGACGTGCCCGAGTACGTGCAGGACGGCGTCGTCGAATGTGGCGTCACCGGCGCAGATCTCGTCCGTGAGAGCGGCGCGGACGTCGAGGAGCTGCTTCGGCTCGGATTCGGTGCCTGCACGCTCGAGGCCGCTGTCCCGGCGGAATCGGCCGCACGATCGCTCGAAGACCTCGACGGACTGCGCGTCGCGACGGTCTATCCGAGACTCGCGGCCGAGCTCCTGCAGGAGCGCGGAGTGAGTGTCGACCTCGTTGCGATCACCGGCTCGGTCGAGGTCGCTCCGCGGCTCGGGCTCGCCGACGCGATCGTCGACCTCGTCTCGAGCGGGAGCACGCTGCGAACGAACGGCCTGCGGTCGGTGGCGTCGCTCTTCTCGTCCGAGGCAGTTCTCGTCGGGAGGTCGAATGGCGACGGCCGCGCGCGAGAGCTCGCGACCATCTTGCGCAGCGTCGTCGAAGCGCGTGAGACCCGGTATCTCATGCTGAACGCTCCCGAGAGCGCCGTCGCGGAGATCACGAAGCTGGTCCCCGGTTCGACCGCGCCAAGCGTCCTGCCGCTGTCCAAGCCCGGCATGGTCGCGGTTCACGCGCTCGTACCGGCCGCGGAGGTCTGGCGTCTGCTGCCACAGCTCGAGGCGGCCGGTGGGTCGTCGATCCTCCTCGTCCCGATCGAGCGGATGCTCGCGTGACCAACGCTCGCCTCCGGCTCGCGTTCAAGGTCGGCCGATGACCGACGTTGCCAGCATCGTCGAAGACGTCCGAACCAGGGGCGACGCCGCCGTTCGCGAGTGGGCTCTCCGGCTGGACGGCGTCGAGCCGGCACGCGCGGACCCGAGCGCGGATGTTCCCTCCCAAGCCGTACTCGCGCTCGCAGCCGCGGTCCGGCGCTGGCATGCGCTCCAGCGCCCGTCCGACATCGCGCTCGAAGTCCAGCCCGGAGTCGAGCTCGAGCGCCGGTGGGTGCCGCTCGAGTCCGTCGGGATCTACGTCCCGCGCGGGCTTGTCTCGACCCTCGTCATGTGCGCCGTGCCGGCGCAGGTAGCCGGAGTCGAGCGCATCGTCGTCGTGACCCCGCCCGACGGCGCCGACCGCGTCGCTGGCGCTGCGAAGCTCCTTGGCCTCGACGAAGTCTGGGCACTCGGCGGACCGCAGGCGATTGCCGCGCTCGCCTACGGGACCGACTCGATCTCCCGCGTGGACAAGATCTGCGGCCCAGGTAGCGCCCATGTGAACGAGGCCAAGTTGCTCGTTTCCCGGGACGTCGCGATCGACCTCCCGGCGGGGCCTTCCGAGGTCGTGGTCCTCGCGGACGATGACGCCGATCCGCGCATCGCCGAGCTCGAGCTCGCCGCACAGGCGGAGCACGGGCCTGACTCCGTGTGCCGGCTGGTCGCCGTCAACGGCGACCTCGGTGCCGCACTCCTCGAGGTCGAGACCATCGCGCCGGAGCATCTCGTTCTGCTGGGAGACGACGCAGAGTCACTGGCGCCGCACGTCCGGAACGCAGGCGCCGTCTTCGTCGGTCCGTGGTCTGCCGTCGCCGCCGGCGACTACGCGACGGGCGGGAACCACGTGCTCCCGACGGGCGGCTGGGCGCGCGCGGTCGGCGGGCTCGGACTCGAGACGTTCCTCAAGCCGGTGACGATTCAGCGAATAACAGCCGCCGGCCTCGCCGCGCTCCGACCCACGGTCGAGGCGCTCGCCGCAATCGAAGGCATGCCCGCGCACGCGGCTGCGGTGCGTCGGTGAGAGCCCTTCCGCTCGAGTTCTCGGAGTACATCTGGGCGCCCTCGACCGAGGAGCTGGCCCGGCAAGTCGAGCTCGACGTCTCTCAGATCGTCCGCTTCGACGGCAATGTCCCAGCGCAGCCGCACGCGGGCGCTCGCCCAGGCGCCATTGCGCCGGCGCTCTCCGACGTGAACGGCTATGCACATGGAGGCTTTCCTGCCCTCGTACGGGCGATCGCCGACTACGCCGGCGTCGAGCCGGAGAACGTCGTCCTAGGCGCAGGCGCCGACGACCTCATCCTCCTCTGCGCTCGCACGTTTGCCGGGCCCGGGGACACCGTTGCGATCGCCGAGAGCCCCACGTATCCGCTGTACCGCATCGCGGCACAGCTGGCGGGAGCCGCGGTCGGCCCCGACAACCCGGTGGTGACGTTCTCATGTCGTCCGAACAACCCGACGGGAGAGCTGGGGGCGCTCCCCTCGGCACGCCCGCTCGTCGTCGACGAGGCGTACTTCGAGTACGCGGGCGAGACCGCGGCCGGGCTGATCGAGGACGACGTCGTCGTCCTGCGCACGTTCTCGAAGGCGTTCGGACTTGCAGGTGCGCGAGTCGGGTACGCGCTCGCCGCTGCGGCAACCGCCGCCGAGCTCAACCGCCGGCAGGCACCGCAACCGATATCGAACATCTCGGCGACGCTTGCGCTCGCCGCGCTTCGCGATCGCCCCGATGTCACTGACCAGATCGAAGAGCGTGAGCGCTGCGTGCGGGCGCTCGCCGCGCTTGGTCTCCACCCCCTCGCATCGGCCACGAACTTCCTCTTCATCCCGGTTGACGAGCCGGAAGCGATCGGCGCCGCTCTTCTGCGTTCGGGTGTCGTCGTGCGTGTGTTCTCCGACGGGTTTCGCTTCAGCGTCCGCGACTGTGAAGACGACGACCTGCTGCTGGAGGCACTCGCTCGAGCTCTCGACCGGCCGTCGCCGGTCGCACCCGCGCCAGCCCGTCGCGTCCGTCACCTGCGCGCGACGGGAGAGACCCGGATCCGCGTGCGTCTCGGCCTCGACGGCGCAGGTCGCGTTCGCGTCTCGACAGGCGCGGGCCTCTACGACCATTTCCTCGAGCAGCTCGCGTTCCACGCCGGGTTCGATCTCGTCGTCGAGGGGGTCGGCGACCTCGAGACGGGGGCGCATCACACCGCTGAAGACGCGGCACTCGCGCTGGGCGAGGCACTGGACCTGGTGCTCGGAGACCGTCGCGGCATAGCGCGCTACGGCGATGCGGTGGTCCCGATGGACGACGCTGTCGCACGTGCTGCGGTCGATCTTGGAGGTCGCGTCGCTGCGGAGCTGCGGCTCGAGCGCGATCCCGGACTCGCCGGCCACATGCTGCAGAGCCTCGCGCAGGCGGGACGGCTCGCGCTCCATGTCGAGGCCACGGGCCGCGACGAGCATCACGTCGCCGAGGCGTCGTTCAAAGCCGCGGGTCGCGCACTTCGCGCCGCGGTTCGCTCGGAGAGCACGGGAATCCCGTCGACGAAGGGCAGGCTGTGAAGGTCGCAGTGTGTGAGTACGGAGCCGGAAACGTGCGCTCGGTCGTGACGGCGTTCGAGCGTCTGGGCGTGAGCGCTCGGGCGACGACGAGCCCCGCGGAGGTCGCCGCAGCCGATCTCGCAGTCCTCCCGGGAGTCGGCTGCTCGGGCAGCGCCATGGAAGGCCTCCGCACGCACGGTCTCGACGTCGCGCTGCAAGAGCGCGTGGCGGCAGGCGGCGCGACGCTCGGGATCTGCCTCGGCCTCCAACTCGCTCTCGACGAGTCCGAGGAGGACGGCGGCGTCTCGGGACTCGGAATCATCCCCGGCCGTGCGGTTCGACTCCGCACGGAGCGCGTCCCGCGCATCGGCTGGGCCGAGGTCGAGCCCGACGGCAACGCCTACTACTTCGCCCATTCGTACGCTGCCGAGACGCCCGCTGCCGTGTCGCGATCCGAGGGGATCGTGGCTGCGGCCGAGTCGGGTAGCTTCCTCGGCGTCCAGTTCCATCCGGAGAAGAGCGGCGAGGCAGGCGCTCGCTTCCTCGCCCGATGCCTCTCCCGCGTCTGATCCCCTGCCTGGACGTCGCCGGTGGGCGCGTCGTGAAAGGCGTTCGCTTCCAGGGGCTCACCGAGGTCGGAGACCCCGTCGAGCTCGCCGCCGCCTATTCGAACGCTGGTGCGGACGAGCTCGTGTTCCTCGACATCGAGGCGACGCTCGAGGGACGCGGCCTGCTCGAGGAGCTCGTCGCGCGCGTCGCCGACCGGCTCGCGATCCCGTTCACGGTCGGCGGAGGCGTCCGCGACGTTCGCGACGCGCAGGCGTTGCTCGAGGCCGGCGCGGACAAGGTCACCGTGAACAGTGCCGCGCTCGCGCGACCGGCGCTCGTGAGCGAGCTGGCCGCCCGGCTCGGGGCGCAGGCGGTCGTGGTCGCGATCGACGCGGCCGGAGGCGAGGTCTATACCCGAGCAGGAACGGAGCGGGCGCGGCGCGACGTCGTCGCCTGGGCTCGCGAGGTCGAGCAGCGCGGCGCGGGCGAGATCCTGCTGACCTCGATCGATACCGACGGGACGCGCGAGGGCTACGACCTCGAAGTGACCCGTGCTGTCGCTGACGCCGTCTCGGTTCCCGTCATCGCCTCGGGAGGAGCGGGTTCCGCGCGGCACGTCGCCGAAGCGCTCGAGATCGCGCAAGCCGCGCTGCTGGCCTCCATCGTCCACGAGAACCCGGCTCGGCTGACGTCGCTTCGCGAGGAGTTGCGGGAGCTCGGCGTCCCGCTACGCAATGCCGCCTGACCTGCGAGCGGCGATCGTCCAGGACGCGGCGACAAACCGAGTGCTGATGCTCGCGTGGATGGACGACGAGGCGCTCCGACGAACCCGTGAGACCGGCGAGGCGCACTTCTTCAGCCGCTCGCGAGGCCGGCTCTGGCGAAAGGGCGAGACTTCCGGAAACACGCTTGCCGTCGAGGAGCTCCGTGACGATTGCGACGGCGACGCGATCCTCTTGCGGGTTCGGCCGACCGGCCCGGCCTGCCACACGGGCGCCGTATCCTGCTTTGCTCCCTGGCTCTGGCGGAAGGTTGCCGAGCGTGCTTCGACCCGTCCCGAGGGGTCCTACGTCGCAGGGCTCCTCGCCGAGGGCCCCAGCGCAGCGTCGCGCAAGGTCGGCGAGGAGGGTCTCGAAGTGGCGCTTGCGGGCGCGGGCGAGAGCGACGAGCGTCTCGTCTCCGAGATCGCAGATCTCTGGTTTCACAGCTACGTGCTGCTCGCGTCGCGAGGTCTCGACCCAGCAGCTGTCGAAGACGAGCTCGAACGCCGCGCACGCGAACGCTGAGCTACCGCGCCCGGCTCTCGAATCGTGGTCGGTCGGCGTATGGTGCACACCATGGCTACCGCGGACCCCGTCACGTTTGTCCTGGCCGTCGCTCTCGCAGCGGCAATCTCGGCCGGGGTGTTTGCCCACGCGAGCAAGCACGGCAGCCGTCATGCGACCGCCTGGGGCGTCGCCGCATTCCTCGCCGCGGGCGTTGCGGTGCCTCTGTACTTCATCAGGTATTGGACACGCAACCGCGGAAGAGGAGACAGCAATGTCTAACGTGTACACGACCGGCTCGTGGAAACCGTTCCCCGGTGAGGAGGGTGCGTTCATCGAGGCATGGACCGAGTTCGCGGATTGGGCGAGCTCGCGTCCGGGCGCGGGAGTCGCGCGACTCGCTCGTGACCTCCGTGACCCGGAGCGGTTCGTGAGCTTCATGGCCTGGGACAGCATCGAAGCGGTGCGCGAATGGAAGGGTTCGCCGGAGTTCAAGGAGCGGATGAGCCGAGTCCAGAAACACATCGACAAGTTCGCGCCGACCGAGCTCGAGCTCGTCGCGAGCTGCGGCAGCGCTGCGCCCGCGAGCGCGTGAACTCATGACGCGCACCCTGATCCTCGGAGGAGGCTTCGGCGGGCTCACCGTCGCGACCGAGCTCACGCGAGTGCTCGGGCCAGACCACGAGGTCGTCCTCGTGGACCGGCAGGAGCACTTCTCGATGGGCCTCCGCAAGCTCTGGGAGCTTGTCGGGCACGCGACCATCGCAGACGGCAGTCGTTCGCGCGAGGTCCTTCGAGACCGAGGGATACGCGTGGTCCACGGAGAGATCGAAGACATCGACCCACGAAACCGGACTGCCACGATCGACGGCGAGACGATCGAGTCCGACTATCTCGTCGTCGCTCTGGGAGCGGTCTCGCGGCCGGATCTCGTCCCAGGGCTCGCAGAGCATGGCCACGACGTGTGGGACGTCGCCGGCGTACCCGCGGCGGCGGAAGCTTTCGCCCGATTCGGCGGCGGTCGCATCGTCGTCCTCATCGCCGGCGCGCCGTATCCGTGTCCGCCCGCGCCGTACGAGTGCGCGATGCACATCCACGAGCACCTTCGGGCGCGCAAGCTGCGGGACAGCTGCGACATCTCCGTCTCCACCGTACAGCCGCTCTTGATGCCCAACGCCGGGCGCGAGGGATCGGAATGGATGAGCGAGCAGCTCACCCTGCGGTCGATCGGCCACCAGGTCGGACGCAAGATCGAGCGCGTGGATCCGGGGCGCGTCGTCCTCGTCGACGGCGAGATCGAGTACGACCTTCTGATCGCGGTTCCTCCGCACCGTGCGCCCGCAGTTGTCAAGGCAAGCGGGCTCACGGGCGACGGCGAGTGGATCACCGTCGATCCGGCGACACTCGCAACCCCGCACCCGAATGTCTTCGGCATCGGTGACGTGACGCAGATACTCCTGGCGAACGGGCTCCCGCTTCCCAAGGCGGGCGTCATCGCGGAGCTCGAAGGGTTGAGAGTCGCGGGCGCGATCGCGGCCGACCTCGAGGGAGGCGAGCCGCCGCTTCCATTCGACGGAACCGGCGCTTGCTTCATCGAGATGGGCCCTGACGCTGCCACGCTCGTCGAGGGCGACTGGTACGCGACACCGGAGCCGGTCGTCTCCATCGCCGAGCCCGATGCCGCGCGCGCCGCCGAGAAACGTTCGTTCGAAAGCGAGCGCCTCGAGCGCTGGTTCGGCGCCTAGATGGTTGATCGGAACGGGCTCGTCCCCTCAGGGCTAGAGAACGATCCCGAGCACGAGGTGCTGCGGGCAGCCGGCGCCGACAAGCGTACGCACGAGGTGGAGATCCGCACTCGCTCCCGCGAGCAGCCACGCATCCTCGTCGCCGAAACCGAGCGCGCGGAGCTGGTCGTAGCGCCACTCGATCACGCGCCGGTCCTCGGGACTCAGGCCTTCACGTTGCGGGTCCTGCTCGGCGGTGGGCATTGCGACTCCCCTTCCAGGAGGTCCGTCGGGATATCTGCTCTAACGAGCACGCCGCCCATCAGTTGTTGACGGTCCGTAAGGGTTGGTTGCGCCAGCGTTGTCTCCCCCTCGTTTGGCCGCACCCGAACGTCGCTGTAGAGTCGAGTCGGTCCCGAAGCGAACGGAGGTGCGATGTCGGACTACACGATTACCCGGCTCGAAGAAGTCGACGACGTCCTCGGCGACTATCCCGGCGAGATGCGGATGATGACGTCCGCGCTCGGAGCGGAGCAGGTCGCGTTCACGTTCCGGCGGATGCCGCAACACACCGGCGGCAAAGGCTCGTACGGTCATCGTCACAAGGAGCAGGAGGAGATCTACTTCGTGGTGTCCGGCACGCTGCAGTTCAAGCTCGACGACGAGGTCCTCGACGTCGGGGCCGGAACTGCCGTGCGCGTTCCTCGCGAGACCTGGCGCTCGGTGTGGAACGACGAGCCCGAGGACGCGGAGCTGATCATCGTGTCGAAGCGGATCGAGAACGCAGAGGACGACGCGGAGTACCTCGAGGACTTCTGGCCCGCATAGAGCGACTCACCCGCGCGGCCAGCTCAGCTCTTCCCGCACCGGGTAGCGCCATTGATCCTGAAAAGGCGGGCTGACAGGACTTCCCTGATACGCGATCGGGTCGTTGTTCGGGAAGTGGACGTAGCCGTCCTCGCCCCACCGGCCGGCAAAGCGCATCCAGGGCGGGCGACTGGAAGTGATGGAGACGAGCCTCGGGCGCAACCTCCGCCCCGCTCCGGTTCGATCGACGAGCTGTAGCGAGCGTACGACGTCGCGCAGCTCGCGCGGCCAGCAGCTGGGACTGTGGCGGTGAGTTCCCACGCCGAAGTAGTTCGCGTGCGATCCGAGCGCGACGTACACGATCGGTCTCGCGCCCTGCCGCGAGACGTCGTTCCAAGCGCGCCGGAGCCCCGCGCAGTGCTTCGAGAGCCCGACGAGCAGTGGCCGACCCTTCCCGTCGAGGATCACCGACACCGACTCCCAGTCACCCTCGTGGACCTGCCACACATCGCCGGCCGGGACCGTCGGGCTGTAGTCGTTGTACGGGTACCACAGCCAGTACTGCAGGTCGATCCGGTCCTTGGCGCGGAGCACCGCCCCGTACACGACAGGTGCTGAAGGGTGGGCCGCCTCGGCACGTTCGTAGCACGGCGAGGCTGCGATTCCCTCGATCGCGCGACACAATCGCTGATCGAGCCGGAGGTCGGCACCTCCGACGGGGAGCGGGCCCTCGACGTTCTCCCAGCCCGCGGATGTCCGCCTCTGGAGTTCTGCATCGGCGAGGAAGCCGTCGACCGGCACCGGGCGGAAGCGCTCGGACGGATGGAGAACGAGGATCGGAGCGTGCCGCGCGAGAAGCACCGTGCCGGGCGGTACTGTGGCGCGAGTCCCGTCGGCAACGGGGAGCATCGCCACCACGGCAACCAAAGCGATCGCGACGAGTCGCCTGCGACGCGGCATCCCCGAAAGTATGTGAGCTAGTGGTCTCTCCTGGAAGTACGGGCCTGATTCGCCGGCGAAAACCGAGCAGGCCTAGGACGCAGGGAGGGTGCGTACCAGAAGGTACGTGCCCGACTGAGGACGACGGCATGCGAAGCGTTTGCAGCCGCGCGAGGCAGGTGTGTATTTCCAGGAGCGACCACTAGGCCACGCGTGCGCGCACGAGCACCGGGCTGAGCTCTTCGGCCGACATCGGCCGTGCGAAGAAGTACCCCTGTCCGAATTGGCACTTCAACGCGCGCAGGCGCTCACGCTGGGATTGCGTCTCGATTCCTTCGGCAACGGTGTCGAGGCCGAGCGTGGCGCCCAGGCGGATGATCGCCGCGACGAGCCGCTCCTGCTCCGAGCTCGAGCCCAGGTCGTCGATGAAGGCCTTCGCGATCTTCAGCGTGTCCACCGGGAAACGGAGCAGGTAGTTGAGCGAGGAGTACCCGGTCCCGAAGTCGTCGATCGCGATACGCACACCGAGCGCCCTGAGCTCCTCCAGCCGCCCGATGACGACCTGGCTGTCGAGAAGCACGCTCTCGGTGATCTCGAGCGTCAGCGCACAGGGATCGAGCGAAGAGTCGCTGAGGGCGGCAGCGACCTCTGCGGGAAGGGCCCTGCTCGACAGCTGCTTCGCCGAGATGTTGACGCTCACGCCGAGGTCGCGGTGGCCGATGCTGCGCCAGTACGCAACCTGTTCGCACGCACGGTTGAGCACGAGCCGTCCGAGCGGCAGGATGAGCCCTGTTTCCTCGGCGACGCCGATGAACTCAGCCGGCACCACGAGCCCGCGCTCGGGATGTCGCCACCTCAGGAGTGCTTCGACACCGGCGATTCCGCTCGACTGCAGCGCGACGATCGGCTGGTAGTGCACGTCGAACTCCTCGGCGACGACCGCCCGCTGCAGATCGGCCTTGAGCGCCAGACGCTCGAGTAGTCCCTCCTGCATCGACGGCTCGTAGAGCGCGTACCGACCCTTCCCCTCGCTCTTGGCCCGGTACATAGCCAGATCGGCGCTGCGCAGGATCTCGCTGGTTGTCTGCTCGCCAGTCCCTAGTGCGATTCCGACGCTGCCCTGCACGGCCACCTCCGAGCCGGAGATCGACAGCGGTTCGGACATCGCGCCAAGCACGCGGCGGGCGACGGTCTCCGCATCGTCGGGTGCGATGATCTGCTCGATCAAGACCGCGAATTCGTCTCCGCCGAGCCGCGCGCACGTGTCCTCCGGACGAATACACGACTCGATGCGCCGGGCGACCATCACGAGAAGCTCGTCGCCCGCGGCATGACCGAGGCTGTCGTTGACGATCTTGAAGTCGTCGAGGTCGATGAAGAGGACCGCGAACAGGTTCTGCCGCCGCACCCCACGGCCGAGAGCATGCTCGACCCGGTCCGCGAACAGAGCCCGGTTCGCGAGACCCGTGAGCGAGTCGTGAAAGGCCTGGTGTGCGAGCTGATCCTCGAGCGCCCGGCGCTCTGTGACGTCACGGGCGGTGACGACGACCACACCGACGTTCGGGACGTCGAGCAGGTTGTTGAACACGCTCTCGAGCTGGCAGACGGATCCGTCCTTTCGCCGCAGCGGGAGATCTCGAGGCAGTGGAGTTCCGGGAAGCCCGATCACGTCCACGAAGAAGCCGCGTAGTCGTTCGGCGGCATCGGGCTCGAGGAGCTCGGTGAGGTGCGCGCCCACAAGCTCGTCCTCCCCGTACCCGAGCACGCGTTCGACGGACGGCGTGTGGTAGCGAATCGTAAGATCCGGCTCGAGTAAGGCGATGACGTCGCTCGAGTTCTGAACGAGGGCGCGAAAACGCTCCGCGCTCTGCCGCTCGTGGAGATCCTCTGCGACCGTGGCTCCTTCGAGAGCGAGCGCAATCTGCGCCGTGAGCGTCTCGACCCCCTCGCGAGCGCGCCTCGACAGCCGTTCGCGGGTGTGAAAGACCAGCGCGCCGCGAAGCTCACCTTGCATTGAAAGCCGAGTGATCGTCCATTCCGCGTTCTCGGTCGCCAACCGAACGGTTCTCGGCCCATCGGGCGCACGCGCGGCGGAAAGAGTCGCGATGGCCTCTGCCGAAAGCTCACTCGGGTTGAGCTCCAGCATGCGCGACGCGCGCGTGCCCGCGGCGGCCACGACCCGGAAGTCGTCCGCGGCTCCGACGGTCATACCGACCGTGGCGTCGTCTACGTCAGCGATCTCGAGCGCGGAGTCGACGGCGACCTTGTAGATGTCCTCCCGCGTCCAAGCGGCAACGAGGGCCGACGCGGCCGCCCCGAGAGCGTGCTCGCGCTGCTCCGATCGCTCGTGACGCGCGACGAGCCCGGCTAAACGCACGATGACCAGTGCCGAGAGCGTCGTCGCGGCGCCGACGATGACCAGCAGCTCGCTGTTTCCGGCCTTCACCGCGGCAACGGCAAGCATCGCGGGCGCCATGAGCGTCGCGACCGAGAGGACCGCGAGCCGCCTCCCGCTCAGCCGCTGTTCGGGGTCAGGGTTCGGCTCGGTGAGCTCGACCATGGACGGATGGAGCGCCGCCGTGCCCCAGAGCACCGCGCCGAGCACAAACAGCAGGTCGATCGGATCGCCCACGCGATAC
>DASTEM010000253.1:0-3324 GCA_035709545.1 Gaiellaceae bacterium
AGGTCGTGATGCCCAGAGCCAGGAAGTTGATGGCTGTGCCTCCTACGATCTGATCCGCGCGCAGCGTGATCGCGAAGAACGCGTGCAGGAGCCCCATGAGCCCCCCACAGGCCACGCCGATGAGGAGCCCGAGCGTCCAGGTGCCCGTGACGTCCGAGCCCCAGATGGCGAAGAAGGCCCCGGTCAGCATCATCCCTTCGAGCCCGATGTTCACGACCCCCGAACGCTCGGAGAAGAGCCCTCCGAGCGAGGCGAAGACGAGCGGGGTCGCGTAGCGCAGCATCGCGGCGAACAGCGCTCCCCACACGACGACGGCGTCGAGCTTCTCGACACTCGAACGCGTCGCGAGGTAGCCGACGACGAAGCCGAGGACTCCGGCCGCCATCGCGAAACCGGCGACTCGTCTCTCGCCCCGGATCCAGGACCCCACCCCGAGGGTGAGCGCGACGAGCCCGAGCACGAGGGGCGCCGCCGGCGACCGCACTGTGACCGGCGGGACCGCCACGAGCGCCGCGGCGAAGCCGACCGCCACCCCACTCCAGGCAACTCCCCGCCAGCCGCGCGGAAGCCGATTCACGCGGTGGCTCTCCGTTCCCGCGCACGCCCGAGCCGAACGAGCGCGAGCCGGATGATGATGTCGGCGCCGACGAAGAGGATGATCAGCCCCTGGATGATCGTGGAGAGGCTCGATGCGAGGTCGGGCGGGAAGTACTCGGGATCGAGGTTCCGTGAGGCGGTTCCCGTCTCGAGGGCGGCGAAGAGCAGTCCGGCGAGCGCGACGCCGATCGCCGTGTTGCGCCCGAGGAGCGCGACGGCGATCCCGATGAAGCCGATCTGAGACGCCTGGATCTGCGTGACGTCCTGGCGGTACTGCCAGCCCACGACGTCGAGCGCCCCGGCGAGCCCGGCGAAGAGCCCCGCGATCGCCATCGCGAGGAAGTAGTTCCGCGCGACGCTGATGCCCCCGTACCGCGCGGCGTCCGGGTTGAAGCCGACCGCGCGCACCTCGTACCCGAGGGTCGTCCGGTTCAACGTGAGCGTGTACACGACGAGGGCAGCCACGGCGACGAAGATCCCCGCGTGCAGGCCCTGCAGCAGCGGATCCCCCCACACCACCGGGAGCTTCGCCGCCTCCACGATGTCCTCGGACGAAGGGAGCGCGTCGGACACCGGGGTCTGGAACGGCCCCCCGACGCCGAAGAAGTACGACCCCACCCAGAGGACGATCCAGTTCAGCATGATCGTCGTGATCACCTCGTGCGCTCCGACCGTCCCCTTCAGGAGCCCGGCGATCCCCGCGAGGAACGCGCCCGCGAGCATCGCGCCGACGATCGTGATCGTGATCAGCGGGAACGACCCCAGGTCGACCTGCTTCGGGAGCTCGGTCGCGATGAGCACTGCCACGATCGAGCCGGCGAGGTACTGGCCCTGGCCCCCGATGTTGAAGAGCCCGCAGCGGAACGCGAACGCGACGGCCAGCCCGGTCAGCACGAGCGGGATCCACAGGATGAGCGTCTGCTGGAGGTTCGCCGCGGCGACGGACGCGATTTCGTCGGTGTTCCAGGGGAACCACACGCGAGCGTCGCTGAACGGCAGGCCGACGTCGTGGCTTCCGACCTCGAAGAACCACGAGAGCCCCGACCCTCGGAAGATCGCCTTGTAGGTCTCGAGCGTGTCGGTGACGCTGCCCGTCGTGAAGAGGACGACGAAGCCGCTGATCAGGAACGCGAGCACGACGGTGATCAAGGGGGCGACGATCCCGCTCGCCTTCGCGTAGAACCTCCGGTCGCGAGAGACGCCGGGCGCCTCGGGCTCCGGCTCGGCGGCAAGCTGACGAACGGGCTCGGTCACGCAGCCTGGTCCTTGACGCCACCGGTCATCGCGAGCCCGAGCTCTTCCTCGGTCGTCGTCGGCGAGAACTCGCCCACGATCTCGCCCTCGAACATCACGAGGATGCGATCCGACAGCGACAGGATCTCGTCCAGCTCGAGCGAGATGAGGAGCACGGCGCGGCCCTCGTCCCGCTCCTCGATGAGCCGGCGGTGGACGAACTCGATCGCCCCGACGTCGAGGCCGCGGGTCGGCTGTGCCGCGATGAGGACTCTCGGGTCGCGGTCGATCTCCCGCGCGAGGATGACCTTCTGCTGGTTGCCTCCCGAGAGGGCGCTCGCCTTCGTCTCCGAATCTCCGCCGCGCACGTCGAACTCCCGGATCAGGTCGCGCCCACGGGCGAGGAGCCGCCCAGGGAACAGCCAGCCGAAGCGCGAGGCCGGAGGCCTGCGGAAGTCGTGAAGCGCGATGTTCTCGGCGATCGAGAAGTCGAGGATCAGGCCCCGCCGCTGGCGATCCTGCGGGATGTGCCCGATCCCGACGTGGAAGTGCTCGCGCACGGACTCGCCGGTGACGTCCCTCCCCTGGAGCAGAACGGTGCCGGACTCCGGCTTTCGAAGCCCGGTGATGGCGTCGATGAGCTCGGTCTGGCCGTTCCCGTCGACGCCGGCGATGCCGACGATCTCGCCCTCCCGCACCTCGAACGAGACGTCGCGCACCTTCTCGAGCCCGCGATCGTCCCGGACGTGCAGGCTCCGCACCTCGAGCAACGGCTCACCGGGAGAGGCTGCCTCCTTGTCGACCTCCAGGAGCACCTCGCGTCCGACCATCAGGCGGGCGAGGGTCTCCTCGGTCGCTCCTTCCACGGGCAAGGTCTCGACGAGCTTGCCCCTTCTGAGCACGGTCACCCGGTCGGCGATCTCGAGCACCTCGTTCAGCTTGTGGCTGATGAAGACGATCGACATCCCCTCGCCCACCAGGCCCTTGAGGATCGCGAAGAGCTCCTGCGCCTCCTGCGGCGTGAGCACGGCCGTCGGCTCGTCGAGCACGAGGATGTCCGCCCGGCGGTAGAGGGCCTTGAGGATCTCCACGCGCTGCTGCTGGCCGACGGAGATGCTCTCGACCTTCGCCTGCGGGTCGATCGCGAAGTTGAACTGGGACGCGATCTGGGCGACGCGCTTCCTCGCAGCCCCGTAGTCGAGCACGATTCCCGCCTGCGTGGGCTCGGCGGCGAGGACGATGTTCTCGGCCACGGTCATGACGGGGATGAGCATGAAGTGCTGGTGCACCATGCCGATCCCGCGCGCGATCGCCTCCTTGGGCGAGCCGATGTCGACGCGTTCGCCGTTGATCAGGATCTCGCCCTCGTCGGGCGTGTACAGCCCGTACAGGATGTTCATCAAGGTCGACTTCCCCGCGCCGTTCTCGCCGAGCAGCGCGTGGACCTCCCCCCGGCGGAGGTCGAAGTCGACCGCGTCGTTCGCGAGGACGCCA
>DASTEM010000254.1:0-39539 GCA_035709545.1 Gaiellaceae bacterium
CCGAGCACGGTCTCGAGCAGGCGGAGGTCTGCCTCGAGCTTGCCGACGGCTCGCGGCACGTGCTGGCGACGGCCACGGCCGAGCCCGGGTTCGGGTTCTTCTCGATCACGCCGCATCGAGCGGAAGGAGTCGAGCCGCGGCGCGTCATCGTCCCGATCGGTGCGGTGAAGTGGATCGAGATCTCGGCGCCCGACCCGGAGCGCCCGTTCGGCTTCACGGCGATGGACTAGGGAATCCGCCGCGCCTTCCGGCTGACGTCGCAGGGGCGCCGCGAGCGCCGTCAGCGGGTCGCGGAGGCCGGCTCCGCCGGGCGGGAGCGACCCGCGGCCTGCGGCGTCAGCCGCGGTACTGAAGCTCGCGCCAGGAAGGAACCGGCGCGAGCTCGAGCAGCGTCCGACCGCCCTGAGGCTCGGCATAGCCGAAGTCCGCGGTGTCGTCGAGCCACGACACGTCGAGCAGGCCCTCCTTGACGCGGTGGTCGAGCCACGCACCTCGGAAGACGAGCTTGCGAAGCCAGTAGACGAGCGACTCGCCCTCGACGAGCGAGAGCCGCTCCCAGTGCCGGACGAGGTAAAGCCCAAGCCCGCTTCGGGGATCGACGATCCGGCCGTCGGCGACGAGCTCGACGAGGTCGGCGGCCTCGTCGTCGTCGAGGTCGTTCGAGCCGATGAGGCCGAGCCGTACGCCGGCCGCCGTAACGCGCTCTTCGAAATCCTTTGCGCCGAACTCGAACCGGTGGCCGAGGAACTCGACGACGAAGTCGTCGCCGGAGCGGTAGTTGGCCGCGAGCATCGCGCTCAGGGTATCTACGCTTCGCGACGTGAATCAGTGGAAGCTCGTCCTGGCGATGTCCGTCGTCGTCCTCGCGATCTGGCTGGGCGGCGCCGCTGTCACGAAGTACTCGCTCGAGCAGATGGCGTTCGTCACGCCGATTGCAGTCGTCGTGGTCGGAGCCACGGTGGGGATCGTGCTCCTGTGGGTGAAGGTGGTCGCCGACTCGATTCGCCGCCGCGGCGGGGGTTAGATGCTTGAACGGAAATTCACGCCGGCCGGATGACGGCCACGACAATGCGCCGGATCGCCACCCTCGCGCGTCGCACAGGCTTCTAGCCTGCACGACGCGTAAGTGCGGACGCCCGGCTTGGTGGTGACCGCCCCCGGCTGCGCGCCAACTTCCGATCAACCAACTCGCGGAAGCCGTCCGGAGGCGCCCGTACCGTCCAACGAATGCACGGTGCGTGGACGATCGCCCCCTTCGATGCTCGGGCTGCGACGGAGCTAGCGCAAGAGTTGGAGCTGAGCGACGTCGCGGCGTCTGTGCTCGCGCGCCGCGGATATGCCGAGCCTGACGCGGCGCGGCGGTTCCTCGACGCCGAGCTTCCGGGCCATGACCCCATGCTTCTCGGCGACATGGCGCTGGCCGTAGAGCGGATCCGCGCAGCGGTCGAGCGCGGCTCTCGCATCTGCGTGCACGGCGATTACGACGTCGACGGCATCTGTGCGACGGCGCTGGCCGTCCTCTACCTGCGCGAGCTCGAGGCCGATGTCGTCTGGCACCTTCCGAGTCGGTTCGAGGAGGGCTACGGGGTGTCGAGCGAGACACTCGATCGTCTGGCGGACGAGGGGGTCGGGCTCGTTCTGACGGTCGACTGCGGCATCACGGCTGTCGCCGAGATCGCTGCGGCCAAGGAGAGCGGGCTCGAAGTCGTGGTGACCGACCACCACAGACCGGGAAGCGCCTTGCCCGACTGCCCGGTCGTCGCGACGAGGCCGTCGTCGTATCCGTTTCCCGAGCTCTGCGGGACCGGCGTCGTGCACAAGCTCGGCGAGGCGTTGCTCGGCACCGACCACCCCGCGGTGCGCCGGCACCTCGACCTCGTTGCCCTTGCGACCATCGCCGACGTCGTCCCGCTCGTGGACGAGAATCGCGCGCTCGCCTCCGCCGGACTACGGGCCCTCGCGAGCACGCGCCGCGTCGGCCTCCAGGCGCTCATGCGTAGCGCGCAAGTCGATCCTGCGGCGGTGGACTCCGGCGCAGTCGCGTTCCGGCTTGCGCCGCGCATCAACGCTGCGGGGAGGCTCTGTCGCCCGGACGTCGCCCTCGAGCTCGTGCTCACCGAGGACGCTGACGAGGCTCGTCGACTCGCTATCGAGCTCGAGGATCTGAACCGCAAGCGGCAGGGAGTCGAGGAACGGATCGTGCGCGAGGCGACCGCCATCGTCGAGGCGATGCCGGAGCCGAGTCGACGCAGGCGTGGCTACGTGCTCTGGCGCGAGGAGTGGCACGAGGGAGTTATCGGGATCGTCGCCTCGCGGCTTGTCGAGCGCTTCAATCGGCCCGTTGTCCTCATCGCGGGATCGCACGACGGCTGGAAGGGCTCCGGGCGGTCGGTCGCGCAGT
The DNA here is from genome assembly GCA_035709545.1 of Gaiellaceae bacterium. GTDB lineage: Bacteria > Actinomycetota > Thermoleophilia > Gaiellales > Gaiellaceae > GMQP-bins7. Next base: position 2,402 of record DASTEM010000254.1, read on the forward strand.
TCGATCTCCACGCTGCGCTCGGCGTTTGTGCGGAGCATTTGCTGCGCTACGGCGGTCATCGGGCGGCGGCGGGGCTCTCCATCGACCCGGCGCAGCTCGAAGCGTTCGCGGCGTCATTTGCGGCTTACGCGGACGCGCAGCTCACGCCGGACGATCTCTACGAGCCGACGGTCGTGGACGCAGTTGTCTCGGCCGAGGATCTCACGCTCGACCTCGCGCAGGAGTTGGAGCGCCTCGCACCGTTCGGGCTCGGGAACCCCGACGTGACGCTGCTCGTCCCGGCGACGCAGCCGCTGACGCCCTCGACGGTCGGTGACGGGAAGCACCTTCGCTTTCGAGTGCGCCAGCAGGGACGTGACGCCGGGACCGCGATCGCCTTCGGGCAAGGTGGACAGCTCGACCGGCTGCGTGCCGAAGGGCTCTTCGACGTCGCGTGCCGGCTCAAGCAGAACCATTGGAACGGAACCGTCTCGCCACAGCTCGTCGTTCGCCGCATCTTCGACACCCCGGACGGTTACGAGGACCTTCGGACGGAACTGGTCGAGATCTGGCGCCGAGGGGAGTCGTCGTGGACACCCGAGGCAAGACGCATCTTCGGCGAGCTCGGGCTCGGCGGCGAGCCGGCCCGCCGTCGTCAACTACTCGAGTCCGAGTCGTTCCGAGCGCTGCTCGAGCACGCCGCGTTGCCGCAGGCGGCGTAGGTTCAGCCGAGTCCGGGGCGAGATGGGACGAGCGCGTCACGCATGACGAGTGCTAGCCGCCGCGCGTTTCGCTGCCGGAGCCATCGTCGAAAGGCGCCCATGCGGAGGCGAGTTCGTCGCCGAATCGCCTGCTCCTCTCCCGCGTAAGGAGGGGTCGAGAAGCCCGCTCAGTACACTGAGTTCGATGAGCGTCCTCGACGCCAAGCGCCACCATGAAGACCTCGTCGAGGAGTTGATCGCCGAGGTCGAGGCTTACAACGTCGACGTCGACAAGGACCTGCTCCGCCGCGCATTCGAGTTCGCGGAGCGCGCGCACGCCGGCCAGACGCGTCGTTCGGGCGAGGAGTTCATCCACCACCCGCTCGGCGTTGCGCGCGTGTGCGCGGAGCTGCACCTCGACGAGCAGACGATCGCCGCCGCTCTCCTGCACGATGTCGTCGAGGACACGGGCGCCGATCTCGAGGAGCTGCGCGCCGAGTTCGGCGGCGACATCGCGCTCCTGGTCGAAGGCGTGACGAAGCTGACGCGGATCAGCTTCCAGAGCCGCGAGCAGGCCGAGGCCGAGAACTACCGCAAGATGATCGTCGCGATGGCGCAGGACGTCCGCGTCATCCTCATCAAGCTCGCCGACCGCCTGCACAACATGCGCACGATCGAGTACCAGACGAAGCAGAAGCAGGCCCAGAAGGCGCGTGAGACGCTCGAGGTCTACGCCCCGCTTGCACATCGCCTCGGGATCCACGCTCTCAAGTGGGAGCTCGAGGACCTAGCGTTCCAGACCCTCCATCCCCGGAAGTACGCGGAGATCAAGGCGATGGTGGCCGACCAGCGGGCCGACCGCGAGGCACAGGCGGATAAGGCTGCCGAGATCCTCGGGCTCGAGCTGCACAAGGCGGACGTCCCGGCGGACATCTCAGCGCGCGCCAAGCACCTCTACTCGATCTACGACAAGATGGCCAAGCGCGGCCGCGAGTTCAACGAGATCTACGACCTGACGGCGATTCGCGTCATCTGCGAGCGATCGGCGGAGGAAGGGACGCGCGACTGCTACGCCGCGCTCGGGCTCGTGCACTCGTTGTGGAAGCCGATGCCGGGGCGGTTCAAGGACTTCATCGCGATGCCGAAGCTCAACCGCTACCGCTCACTACACACGACCGTCATCGGGCCGGAGGGCAAGCCTCTCGAGATCCAGGTCCGGACGCGCGACATGCACGAGGAGGCCGAGTTCGGCGTCGCTGCGCACTGGCTGTACAAGGGCGGCAAGGCCTCGAAGGCGGACGACGAATGGCTGACGTGGGTCAAGTCGCTCATGGACTGGCAAGCCGACGAACAGGACCCGGGCGAGTACATGCGGAGCCTTCGTACGGACCTCTTCGACGACGAGGTGTACGTCTTCACGCCGAAGGGCGAGGTGAAGGTGCTGCCCTCAGGAGGCACGCCGATCGACTTCGCGTACGCGGTTCACACGGACGTCGGGCATCGCACAGTGGGAGCGAAGGTGAACGGCCGCATCGTGCCGCTCCACTACCGCCTCAAGAGCGGCGACTTCGTGGAGATCTTGACGACCAAGTCCGGTCGCGGCCCTTCGAGGGACTGGCTCGCGCTCGTCAAGTCATCGAGAGCGCGCAACAAGATCCGGCAGTGGTACCAGCGCGAGACCCGAGGAGAGACCGAGGCGAAGGGGCGCGAGCTCCTCGACCAGGCGCTGAAGGCGCAGAAGCTCCCGTACCGAAAGCTTCAGGGGTCGAGCGTTCTCGCGCAGGTGATCCGAGAGACCGGGTTCAAGAAGGCCGAGGACTTCTACGTCGCCCTCGGCGCAGGAAAGCTTCCGCCGGCGCAGATCGTCAACAAGGTCCTCCAGCGCCTGAAGACCGACGAGGGTGTCGCCGAGCCCGTCGTCACCACCAAGCCGGCGCGTGCCAAGACCGCGGTCGACAGCGGCAGCCTCGGGATCAGCGTCATCGGAGTCGAGGACGTGCTCGTCCGGCTCGCGAAGTGCTGTACGCCGGTTCCGGGAGACTCGATCGTCGGCTACATCTCGATGGGGCGGGGTATCACGGTTCATCGAGGGGACTGCCCGAACGTGCGGGCGCTACAGCGAAATCCCGAGCGCTTCACGCCGGTGGAGTGGGAGGGGGGCGCATCTGCGGGGTTCCTCGTGCAGATCGCGGTCGATGCATGGGATCGCGCCCGTCTGCTCGAGGACGTCGCGCGCACGTTCGCCGAGCACGGTGCGAACATCGTGTCCTACGGCGGTGTCGTCGAGGACGGCATGGCGCGCAACTGGTACACCGCCGAGGTGGGGGACGTGAAGGAGCTCCGTTCGCTCCTCACCGCCCTGCGTAACCTCGACGCGGTCTTCGACGCGTATCGCGTTACGCCGTCCTGAGCGCCAAGGATGCCTTGCTTAAGCCAGGCACCAGCCTTCAGCTCGCCGGAGCGCGCCAGTTCCGATCAAGTATCACGTCGAGTCAGCCCTTCGTCCCCTCGAGAAGCCGCTTGAGCTGCGCGAGGTCCTTGCGGTTCGCCCGTCGCATCCCGCTTGCCATCATCGGCGCAGCCACGCAAGAGAAGCCGGATGGCTTTCCGCGATTGCGGAGAGCCATCTTCGTATGGCCCGGCGCCGTCTCCGTCCACGTGTAGGTCGTCTCCATCGCGAAGGGACCATCGTCGGTGCTCATGACGAGCCGTTCGCCCGGAGCGTGCTCCCTCACCGCGTACGTGTAGACGAGGCGCCGGCCGAGGAAACGCGCGACGAAGGCGATTTTCGAGCCGACGGTCAGCGGCGGCTCGGTGCGCCACTCGACACTCTCGATGTTCTCGTACCAGGCGGTCGCGTTCGCCGGATCGGCCGCGAAGGCGGCGACCTCGTCGAGTGGCCGCTTGATCTCGATCTCGGTCAGGACGTCTACGGGCATGTCGTTACGCTGTCGGGCGTTGAGTGGCTAGCGGCCAGTCCGGATGCTCTCGGAGCTCCACGAAGTCATCGTCTTCCCGTGCCTGGTCGGCCCACTCGGGCTTGAGCTCGAGCGCGCGGCGAAGGTGTCCGAGCGCGTCAATGGGACGACCGGCAAGCGCTTCGGCGCACGCCAGGTTGTACAGCGTGGCCGGGTGGTCGGGGCGTTTCTCGAGCGCGCTTGCGAGCGCGGTGGCGTAGGCGTCGAAGTTACCTGCCAGCCGCGACGGCTCGGCGGCGAAGACGTCCTCCCAAGGCGAGGGCTCGTACGCTTCGCCTCTCGGTCCGCCTACGGCCAGGACTGCGGTATGGGGCTCCGCAGCGACGGCGTGACGGCGTACCTCTGGCTCCCTGACGAAGACGACAGTGCCGGCGGGAGCGTCGAGCTCGTCGTCGTCCAGCGTGAAGCTCGCCCGGCCGGAGAGGACGATGTAGACCTCCTCGTGTCGAAGGGCCGTCTCGGTGTGCTCCTCGACGACGACGTCCCCTGTGTTCGGAGCTGCGTAGGCGTTGATGCCAAACGCGCCGACATCGAGTTTGCGTCGAATCGGTCTCCACAGCAGCGTCCCGTTGACAACCGGGATCGGCTCGATCTCGTCGATCCGGGCGCTTTGCCAACGATCGGCCACGCCGCGACTGTAGCCGCTTGGCTCTGGGCTACGAGGGCCGCTACGGCCGCACGGTCAGCGTGACTTCGACCGTACGCCGCTCACCGTCGCGGAGGAAGGTCACCCTCACGGTGTCGCCCGGGCGCCTCGCATCGACCGCACTCTGGAGTGCCGCTTCGGAGGTCACCTGCCGGCCCGCGAACTCGACGATAACGTCGCCTCCCGTCGGGCGTTCGAGCCCGTCGACGGTCCTGGTGCCGGTCGCCGCCTGGAGCCCCGCCTTCTCCGCCGGCGTGTCGCTTGTGACCTTGGTGATCGCGACGCCACCAGGTACGGCGATCATCGTGATCCCGAGGTACGCGTGCCGGACCTCGCCGCTCTCGATCAGCTGCCTGGCAATCGAGCGAACGGTGTTCGACGGTATCGCGAAGCCGACGCCGTCCGATCCGCCCGAGTCACTCTCGATCTGGGCGTTGACGCCGATCACGCGTCCCCGCCGATCGAGCAGTGGCCCTCCGGAGTTGCCGTGGTTGATGGCAGCGTCGGTCTGAATCGTGTCTGTGATCGTGAAGTTGTTGGGGGCGGTCATCCGGCGGTGCAGCGCGCTGACGATGCCGCTCGTAATGGTTCCCTCCAGTCCGAAAGGGCTTCCCAATGCGAGTACCGAATCTCCGATTCCGACGGCGCTCGAGTCTCCGAACCGGAGTGGCTCGAGGAGCGATTCAGACGCGTCGACTTTGATCACGGCCAGGTCTGTCGAGGGGTCGGTCCCGATGAGCTGTGCGGTGCGGACGGTTCCGCTCTGGAAACTCACCGTGATGGAGCCACCGGCCCCGACGACGTGCTGATTCGTGACGATGTGACCTTTGCGATCGACGACGAACCCGGAGCCCTGCGCGCGCGTCGCGGGATCGCCGAGCGACGAGCCTCCGGACGTGACCGATATCTCGACGACTCCGGCGGACGCTCGATCGTAGATTTGTCCGATGGTCGGGTTGCCGCTCGCGGAAGCCGTCGGCTCCGCGCCGCTGACCGTCACCTGACGTACGACTGTCGGCGCCGCCTCGTCTTCGAGCACGGCGATGGCGGCTGCCCCGATGCCGATGCCGAGACCGAGCGCGGCGATGAGTCCGGCGACGACCAATGGTGTGCGTGAGCGAGTATCCATGACCGAGTCGACTCTCAGTGTGTCGGAATCGGGACGACTGGGGTTGAACGAACGCTGAGACTCGGCTAAGAACTCGCTAAGACTCCCGTCCCCTGCCCCGGTCGAGCGCGCACAATGCGCGGGTGAAGATTCTCGTCGTCGACGACGAGCGAGCCGTGCGCGAGTCGCTTCGGCGTGCGCTCGAGCTCGAGGGCTACGAGGTCGAGCTCGCGTCCGACGGAGAGGAGGCGCTCGGTCGCCTCGCGCTCGAACCCCCTATCGACGCCGCGATTCTCGACATTCTCATGCCGGGCATCGACGGGCTCGAGGTATGCCGGCGCGTGCGTGCGAATCAGAATCCGATCCCCGTGCTGATGCTCACCGCGCGTGCGGAAGTGGACAACCGCGTGGCGGGACTTGACGCCGGCGCCGACGACTACCTTCCGAAACCGTTTGCTCTCGCCGAGTTGCTGGCGCGTGTCCGGGCTCTGCTGCGTCGCGCCGGGAACGGCCAGGTCGAAAGCGATGTCCTGAGCTTCGCGGATCTCGAGCTCGACCTCGGCACTCGCGAGGTCAGGCGTGGGGGGCGCCCGATCGAGCTGACGCGAACCGAGTTTTCCTTGCTCGAGCTTCTTCTCAGGAATCCACGCCAGGTCCTCACACGATCGATCATCTTCGAGCGGGTCTGGGGATTCGACTTCGGGCCGAGCTCCAACTCGCTCGATGTCTACATCGGCTATCTCCGCCGCAAGACCGAGGACGGGGGCGCGACGCGCCTCATCCACACGGTGCGTGGCGTGGGCTACGCGCTTCGCGAGCGATGAGCTTCCGCGCGCGCATCGCCGTGTCTGCCGCCGCAGCGGTTGCGCTCACGGTTGCACTCGCATCGATCCTCGTCTACCTGGTCGCACGGGAGCAGGTTCGCGCACCGGTCGATGACGCGCTCGAGCAGCGGGCGGCGGAGCTCTCGAGAACCCCACTCCGCCTGGTGAAAGTGCCGGGTGGCACGTTCCTCGCGGTGCGGCCCGAGTTCGGCGAGGCCCGTGGGTATGTCCAGCTCGTGCAGTCCGACGGAGTGGTCCTGCTGCCGGCGCGCCAGAACTTTCAGCTTCCGGTGGACGACCGGGTTCGTGCCGTTGCACTCGGTACGAGTCCCGCGTTCTGGCGTGACGTCGATGTCGATAAGACGCACCTCCGCATGTTCACGTTCTCGTACGGGCCCGGAGCCGCGGTGCAGGTGGCCCGGCCGCTCGTCGAAGCGGACAGATCACTCGAGCAGATCGGGCTGTTCCTGCTCATCATCACTACCGGGGGGGTGGTCATTGCCGCCGGCCTCGGCCTTGTGGTGGCGCGGGCGGCGCTGACCCCGGTCAAGCGGCTGACTGAGACGGCAGAACGGGTGACGGACACAAGAGATCTCTCAGAGCGAATCGACGTGAGGGGTCGAGACGAGATCAGCCGTCTCGCGGCGAGCTTCAACACCATGTTGGCGGCGCTCGAGGAGTCCACACGCGCGCAGCGTCAGCTCGTCGCCGATGCGTCCCACGAACTCAGGACGCCGCTCACGAGCGTGCGCACGAACATCGAGGTGCTCGCAAGCGACCGCGTCCTCCCGTCGGGTGAGCGGAGCCGCCTCTTGGCAGATGTCGTCGAGCAGCTGAGTGAGATGACGACTCTGATCGCCGAGCTGATCGAGCTCGCTCGCGCGGAGCAGACGACCGCGGAGCCAGAGGACGTGAGCTTTGACGTCCTGGTCGCCGATGCGGTCGAGCGTGCGCGTCGCAACCGGCCGGGAGTCAGCTACTCGACGGAGCTCGAGAAGTCGACGGTACGTGGAGTGCCGGCAACGATCGAACGCGCAGTCACGAACCTTCTGGACAACGCAGCGAAGTGGACACCACCGGGCGCAGGGGTCGAAGTCTCGGTACGGGGCGGCCGGCTGTCCGTTCGCGACCACGGCCCGGGGATCGCTGACGAGGATCTGCCGTACGTCTTCGACCGCTTCTACCGAGCCCGTTCGGCGCGCGGCATGCCAGGCTCGGGGCTCGGTCTCGCGATCGTGCGTCAGGTTGCCGAGGCACACGGAGGCGACGTGCGCGCAGAGCGTGCCGAAGGCGGCGGCACCGTCATGGTGCTCGACTTCGGAAGTCCGATTCGCGAGGCCTTGCCCGACCCGACCGTCGAGCGGTTGGCTCCCCGCTTCGAATCTTCTTAGGCGCCTTTCAGCGCACTCTTAGAGATCCGTGGTCTGCTTCGGTCCATGAAGACTCGAGACAAGACCAAGGTTGCGATTCTCGCCGCTGGGGCCGTGACGATCGTCACAGGGCTCGCGGCCGCCGGAGCCGTAACGGCTGCGCGTGCGATCTCACCCGGCGACGAGAGCCAGTCGGTGATCGCTGATGCTGCTGGTCAGCTGGGCATCGAGCCTGCTGCGCTCTCGGACGCGCTGAAGCAGGCGCTGAAGCACCGGATCGACGCCGCCGTCGATGCGGGTCGCCTCACCGAGGCGCAGGGCGACGAGCTGAAGCGGCGCATCGACTCGGCGGGCAGCGTTCCGCTGTTCGGCGGGTTCGGCCACCATCGCGGACTAGGCCACTTCAGAAGTCTCGAAGCCGCCGCAGACTATCTCGGACTGACCGAGGCCGAGCTCCGCGAACAGCTTCAGGACAAGACACTTGCGGAGATCGCGAAGGACAAGGGCAAGACTGTTGCCGGTCTCGTCCAGGCGCTCGTGACCTCGGCGGAGAAGGCGATCGACGAAGCAGTCGCCGATGGCCGGCTGACGGATGAGCAGGCAACTGAGCTCAAGGCGAATCTCCAGGATCGCATCGAGGCGCTCGTCAACGGCGAGTTCCGCAGCCGTGGGCTCGGGTTCCATCACCGATTCGGGTCGGGTGACGCCTCTCCCCGTGCCCCACCGTTCTTCTGGGGGCCGCGCGCGTAAGTCCCTTCCGAAACGGGGCCAGGCATGAAGTCTGGCCCCGTTTTTCGCGTGTGCGTCCCTCGATCGAGGGATAGTCCCTCGTTCGAGGGGGGTAACTCGATCGAGGGATTGCATCCCCCGTTTGCGTCACTACAAGGAGATATGGGGAGAGGGGAAGGGAGCCGCGCGCTCGTCCTCGCGGACGGGCGCGCGGCACGATCTCGACCCCCACCGGTCGGGGCATCCGCCCCCCTCCCCACGAATCGCCCCGGCTTCAGGGATCCCATGCTTCGCCGCGCGTGTCCCATCCGATCAGGACGTGCCCGGAGAGCAGAGCTGCGACGCGGTCGAGGAGCTCCCGATCGGCGTCCCCGTCGACAAGGAGCCCGCCCACTTCCGAGTCCTGAAACACGATCGGTACCTGCATGCGACGCGACTCGTCTGGCTCGCCTGCTGCGGGGCCGAGCGTCAGTGCGCCCGCTTCGAGGAAGGCTACCCCCGCCCATGCGATCCCGGGCTCGGTAGCGAGCGTCGACACCACTTCTCGCAGGACGTCGTCGGGCTCGCCGCCCGAATCGAGAACGCGTTCAAGTCGCTCGAGGACGCTAGTGCTCACCCCTCGAGGTCGACCCCTTCGAACGCGCGGAGCGCGTCGCGCAGCTCGTCGGGAACACGGGTCGGGCGTCGCGACTCGAGATCGACGAGGACGAGGGTCTGCGTCGCGGTCACCATGAGCAGCTCGTCGGGAAGACGGTAGGCAGCACATTCGTAGGTGACGCTCGACGTGCCGATTCGCCGAACGCGAACGAAGAGCTCCAGCAGGTCGTCGAAGCGGGCGGGCGCGACGTACTCGACCTCGAGGGCACGCATGACGAATTCCGCGCCCTCCGCTCGGAAATCCGCGACGTGACGGTGGTACTCAGTGCGAGCGTGGTCGAAGTAGGGGAGGTAGCGGCCGTAGTAGACGACTCCCTGCGCGTCCGTGTCCGAGAACCAGACACGCGCGAGCGCGGAGTACTTGAAGGGAGGCCGCAGATTGGTTATGCGACCGAGCTCGAGCGCTTCCGTCACGGGCCGCTCCTACGCACGGATCAGCTCCAGAACCTCGTCGCGCTTCTCGATCATCAACTTCTCGGAGAGCGCTTCGAGGTTCAGGCGCAACAGGGGCTCCGTGTTCGAAGGTCGCACGTTGAAGTGCCAGTCGTCGAAGTCGATCGAGATCCCGTCGAGGTGGGAGATTCGCGCGCCTGCGGTCGAATAGCGCTCCTTGAGCTCCTGGAGCTTCAGTGGCACGTCCGCGACCGGCGTGTTGATCTCGCCCGTGAGGAAGAAACGCGCTCTGTACGGGGCGAGGAGCTCTGACAACTTTCGGCCTCGCCGCGAGAGAAGCTCGAGCATGAGCAGGAACGGCACCACCCCGGTGTCCGCCTGCGAGAAGTCGCGGAAGTAGTAGTGCGCGGAGACCTCGCCCGCGAAGACCGCATCGTCCTTGCGCATCCGGTGCTTGATGAACGCGTGGCCGACGCGGTTGATCAGCGGGATGCCGCCCGCGCGCTCGATCGCCTCCGGAACGGCTCGGCTTGCGCGGACGTCGTAGATCACCTTCTCCCCGGATGAATTCTCCAGCACGGCCTCGGCCAGCAGCGCGGTCACGAAGTCTCCGGGCACGAACTCGCCGGTGTCATCGACGAAGAAACAGCGATCGGCGTCGCCGTCGTATGCGACCCCCAGATCGGCGCTCGTCTCCCGCACCTTGTCGACGATGAACTCCCGGTTCTCGGGAAGGAGTGGGTTGGGCTCGTGGTTCGGAAAGTTCCCGTCCAGCTCGAAATAACAGGCGACGACGTCGAGCTGAGGCAGGTGCTCGAGGACGGGCGGAAGCATGAGTCCGGCCATCCCGTTGGCCGCGTCCACGACGACGCGCAGCGGGCCGATCTGCTCGACGTCCACGAATGAAAGGACCTTGCGCACGAATCCAGCCCAGATGTCCTCAGTTCGCACGTCGCCCCGTCGCTCGACCTCACCGAAGCCCGAGTCGGCGAGCGCGCGGATCTCGCGGAGGCCGGAGTCTCCGCCGACCGGTAGCGCGCCGCGACGGACGATCTTCATCCCCGTGTACTCCTTCGGGTTGTGCGATGCCGTCACGCAGATTCCACCGTCGAGCTGCAGCTCGGACACCGCGTGGTAGAGCATCTCGGTGCCGACAAGGCCGATGTCGACGACATCCGCGCCGCCGTCGGCAATTCCGTCGATGACCGCTCGCGCCATGGTGGGCGAGGACACGCGGGTGTCCCGCCCGACGGCGACGGCGTTCGGCTCGAAGTGCGCCACGTACGCGCGCCCAACGCGGTAGGCGCCCTCCTCGTCGAGCTGAGACGGATACAGGCCACGCACGTCGTAGGCCTTGAAGGCCGCGGGGTCGAGCACGAATCGATGCTACCGCGGGAGATCGCGAGGATCTCCGGGTTCTTGCTGGTGCATACCCGGTCCATGGGATTCCGGACGCGTTCGCGGTCGTTTCTACACGTCGGGAATGGAGCGCAAGCTCGCAACGGTGCTGTTTGTCGACCTCGTTGACTCGACACGTCTGGTGGCGGGCAGCGATCCCGAGGTCGTTCGCCGTCGTGTGAACCAGTTCTTCGAGACGGTCTCGCACTGCGTCTCCCAGCACGGAGGGATCGTCGAGAAGTTCGCCGGCGACGCCGTTCTCGCGGCGTTCGGCGTTCTCCAGGCGCACGAGGACGATGCCCAGCGAGCAGTACGCGCAGCCCTCGCGATGCGCACAGCCGTCAGCGACCTCGGGCTTCGGGCTCGCATCGGGATCGAGGCCGGCGAGCTCGTCGTCGAGGACGCCGAGTCGACGTTCGCAACCGGCGAGGCGGTGAACCTGGCGGCACGGTTGCAGCAGGCGGCGATGCCTGGGGAGATCCTCGTCGGGCCCACGGCATACAAACTGGCCGCGGCGAGTCTCGTCGTCGAGGACGCCGGGCCGAAAGACCTGAAGGGATTGGATGGACCGCTCCGGGCCTGGCGGGTGGTCGACATGCTCGACGGCCCGGCTCGGTCACTTGGCCCGCGCGCCCCGCTTGTCGGACGCGATTCGGAGCTCGAGCTCCTCGAGAACACCTTCCACCGCAGCGTCCGCGACCGTCGCGCGCACGTCTTCACCATCTTCGGGGAGCCCGGGGTCGGAAAGAGCCGCCTCGCACGCGAGTTCCTCGACGGCGTCGAGCGGGCAAGCGTCCTCATGGGACGTGCGTTGCCGTACGGGGAAGGCGTGACGTACTGGCCCCTGGCTGAGATGGTGAAGGCGGCGGCGGGGATCTCGGACGACGATCCGCTCGAGGAGGCGTTCGAGAAACTTCGCGACTGCTGTGCGGAGGAGGCCGTCGCAGACGTCCTCGGACTGGCCGCGGGCCTAATGGAGGCGCTCGAGGGTGAGCGAAGTTCGCAGGAGATTGCCTGGGCGGCGCGTGAGGTCATGCACCGCATCGCAGACGTCCAGCCGTTGATCCTCCTGTTCGAGGACATCCACTGGGCGGAGGAACCGCTACTCGACCTGATCGAGCAGCTTGCCGACTTCGTGCGCGCGCCGCTCCTGATCGTCTGTCTCGCGCGGCCCGAGCTCCTCGAGGCGCGACCAGGGTGGGGTGGAGGCCGAGTCCGCTCGACCGCGATCGAGCTCGAGCCGCTGTCGGAGGAGGAAAGCGAGCTGCTCGTCGAGAAGCTGCTCGCACAGCTCGCCGGCACGTCCGGAGCGGTGCCCGCCCTGGTACCGCGCAAGGTGCTCGAGCGCGCCGAAGGCAACCCGCTCTTCGTCGAGGAGACGATTCGCATGCTCGTCGAGAGCGGCTCGGAGGACAGGGCGTCGCACCGGATCCCGGACACGCTGCAGGCACTCATAGCGGCGCGCATCGACTACCTGCCCGCTGACGGAAAAACCCTCCTTCAGCGCGCAGCAGTGATCGGGAGAGTCTTCTGGCGAGGCGCACTCGAGCACCTCTCGCCGGACGTTGCGGAGACGGGCGCGCTGCTCGACGATCTCGTGCAGCGCGATTTCATCCTCCGCGAGCCGCGCTCGTCCATCTCGGGCGAGACGGCGTACAGGTTCAAGCACCTCCTCATCCGTGAGGTCGCGTATGCCGGCATGGCGAAGCTGTCGCGTGCGCAGTATCACGCACGGTTCGCAGAATGGCTTGCGGAGCGAACGGGTGAGGAGCTGGTCGAGATCCGTGCGTACCACCTCGACCAGGCGGTCGAGTTTCTGGTCGAGCTGGAGGGTGCGGCGCCCGAGGAGCTCGCGCACCAGACCGGCGAAGCACTCGTCAGAGCCGCCAAGCGTGCGATCGCACGCGAGGCGTACGCGACTGCCAGGAAGCTCGCGCTTCGAGCACTCGAGCTCCGCCCGACGCTCTCCGCTCGCTACATGGCGGCCCGCGCAGCGTGGAGGCTTCAGGACTGGGCCGCCGTCCAGGTCGAGATGGCGAAGGTTCGAGACGAGGCAGACGAGCAGGACGAGCGCGTTCTGCATGCGCTCGCCCTCACCGCGCTCGGCGAGGCTTCGATCAAGCGCGAAGGCGACGTCGCACAGGCGCGAGTTCTCGTCGACCAGGCACTCGAGATCCTCGCGGGCGAGGACGACCCCACTGCTCACTTCGACGCGCTCGTAGTCCGCGCGTCGGTCGCTTCATGGCAGGGCTCGGAGAGCGAATCCGTCGGCTACATGGAGCGGGCGTACGTGATCGCCCTCGACGCCGACCGCAAAGACCTGCAAACGATCGCCGCCCAGGCGCTGGCACGCACGCACATCCTGCGGCTGGAGCTCGACGAGGCGGAGTTGCTGCTCACACGGGCGCTCGAGCTCGCCGGAGAGAGCGGCAGCGCACGTGGAAGAGTGAGCGCGACCTTGTCCTACGGCTGGCTCCTCGCGGCAAAGGGAGAGCTCGACGAGGCAGAGTCCGTTTTCGAGGAAGTCCGGACGACGGCGGCCGAGCTCGGCGTCGAGCCCGCGATCACCTCTGCCCTGTTCCATCTCGGCTCGATCGCGCGGCTCAAGGGCGACCACAAGCGGGCCGAAAGGCTGCTTCGGGAGGCTCTCCGCATGACTGCGGCACGCGGTGACCGCGGTTTGCTACCCGACTATCAAGCGATGCTGGCTGCCACCCTCGCCGATCTGGGCAAGGTCGACGAGGCGGAGCGGCTCGCGCTCGAGGCCAGCCGGAACGCCAGCCCCGAAGACACGACGTGCAAGATCATCGCGGCGACGGCGCTCGCCGCCGTTCGGGCAGTTCAGGGACGCGACGGTGAAGCGGAGGACCTGTTCCACTCGGCTCTCGAACTGACTCGAGAGGGGGGCTTCGAGGTTTTCGAGGCCGAGCCTCTCGAGCGGCTAGTGGGCTTCCTACGCGACCGCGGGCGCGGGGAAGAGGCTGTGCCCTACGAGACCCGGCTCGCGGAGCTCTCGCCTCCGACGAGGACATCGCGGATCGCCTGACTCGACCGCTCGTCAGGCGACTCGGAGATCACCGTCGCGGGGCGCTCGAAGCCGGCGAGCGCGTCGCGCAAGGGCTCAGCCCGTAGCGTCCCGTCTCCGTACGGCAGATGTTTCGTCTCGTTTCGGTTCGCGAACGCGATGTCGGAGAAATGGATGTGAAAGGGTCGGCCAGGCTCGATGACCGCATCCACGGCGGCAAGCGCCTCGCTGAATCGGTCGGGCTGCAGAAACATCCCGTCGCTGGTCGCGTGCATGTGCGCGAAGTCGAGGACGGGTCGTACCCAGCCAGTCCGGCGAGATATCTCGACAACGTCGTCTATCGACCCGAGGTCTCTGACGCGTCCCATGACCTCGACCCCGAACGACACGGCTCGGCCCTTGGCCTCGAGACGCTCGCGAAGCATGGCGAGCTGCTCCACGACGGCGTCAATCGCGGCCTCGCGGTCTCGTCCCAGGAGGAATCCCGGATGGAAGACGACGAGCTCGGCGCCGCTCGCGGCAGCGATGCCAGCGCTGCGGTCGAGTGCGCCCACGGCAGACGTGTACTTCTTGCCTACTGCCTCGAGATGGCCCATGAAGCCGAACAGCGGAGCGTGTACCGAGAGGGCGATGCCGTTCGCGCGGGCGAGCTTGCCGAGGTGCTCCGCGAACGGGTAGTCCATCCAGAACCCGCTCTCGAAGTCGATCTCGCATGCCGTGTAACCGCGCTCCAGAAGCACGGCGACTGCTTCCTCGGGCGACTCTCGGGACGGGAGCCGTGCGGGTCCGACACGGATCTCGGACATCGCCTCCATCGTAGTACCGGGAATGTGATTGCCTTCACGCAGTGAAAGCGACGATGCTCCTCGCGGACTACGCCGTCGTCTCGGACGGCAAACTGACGATCGTCGGCGGCGGATGGTCGCAGACAGGGCCCGATCCGGCCGCGTTCGGGATCGGCCTCCTCATTCAGGTCCCGTGGGACCTCGCGAACACACCGCATACGTTCTCTGTCGAGCTGCTCGACGCCGACGGAGGTGCCGTCACGGTCGATGCGGACGAGGACGAGGATCGTGTCGTGGCGTTCGGCGGTGGGTTCGAGGTCGGCCGCCCGCCGGGGCTGAAGCCAGGAACACCGCTCGACTTCCCGGTGGCGGTCAACTCGACACCACTGCCGCTCGAGCCAGGTCGGTACGAGTGGCGGCTTACCATCGACGGCGACTCGCGAGCGGATTGGACATTGCCGTTTACGGTGCGCGCGGTGGAGTCGTAGCCGCCCGGGCATCCAACTGCGGATGCTTGGGGTCCGTCCGATTGGGTCCGTACGCTCGAAAACATGCCCATAACCCCGACTCGTATCGATCTGCTCGAGCTCGATATCGACCTTCGTCTCACAGACCTCTGGCGGGAAGCCGTTGATGTCTCCGAGTGGAGCCTCGAGGTCGTCGCCGCGTTCATTCGAGCTGCATACGGCAAGGGATATTGCGACGCCTTGACGGAAGAGTCGCCCGGTTCGCTCTGCGTCGAGCACGGCTACCGCATGCCGGATCGCCGTGTGGCCGAGCGCGACGCCGCGTAAGCACTTGTTCACCGAGCTTCCGCGCGCGCAGGGCTAGACTTCTCCCGTGGCACGCAAGGCGAGTCCCGCGCGGCTCGTGATCGCGCTCTCGGTAGCTGCGGTCCTGGCCGTCTTCCTCCTGTACACGTCTATTGCCGGGGGCGGGAACCCGTCGGTCGCCCCGAGCGCGCTCCAGGGGCGCACGGGCGAGGTACAGCTCGCAGGGCTCGTGGTAGGTCCTGTCACCGGAGATGCCCATGCCGGTGGCCTTCGCTTCAGGCTCAAGGACATCGGGAGCAAGTCGAAAACGCGTGTGGCGGTCCGGTACACAGGCTCCGTACCCGATCTCTTCAAGGTTGGACGCCACATCGTCATCGACGGCCGGCTTCGCAGTGGTGTCTTCGTCGCCGAGCCGGGCTCGATGATCACGAAGTGCCCCTCGAAATACGCGCCGAAGCAGAGCGGCGACTCCACCTAGGCGCTACGGTCAATGCCCGAGCTGGGTCGAGCCGCGCTCGTCGTCACCCTCGGCCTCGTCGTATACGCGTTGGTCGCAGGCGGGGCTGCGGCGCACCTCGGACGCCGACGGCTCGCGCAGTCTGCCCAGAACGCTCTGATCGCAGCGTTCTTCACGACAGCGATCGCGTCTGTGGTCCTTCTTGCAGCGCTCGTTCGCCACGACTTCTCCTTCGCGTACGTAGCCCGCACGACGAGCGAGGCGCTGCCGACCCCGTACACGATCTCGGCCTTCTGGGGCGGTCAGGAGGGATCGCTGCTCTTGTGGTTGCTCGTGCTGACGGGGTTCGGAGCCGCGGCGGTACGGCTCAACAGGACCTGGGCGCGCGATCTGATCGTCTGGGTGGTCCCTGTCTTCGCCGCCGTTGCGACCTTCTTCTCGTTCTTGGTGGTCGCGGTCGCGAGCCCATTCGCGACGCAGGTGGCGCCACCGGACGGCGCGGGCATGACTCCGAGCCTCCAGAACCCGTACATGCTCGCTCATCCGCCGCTTCTGTACCTCGGCTACGTCGGGCTGACAGTCCCGTTCGCTTTCGCTCTCGCCGCGCTTCTGTCCGGGCGACTCGACGAACGCTGGCTCATCGCCACTCGCCGCTGGACGCTCCTGGCGTGGACGGCGCTCGGCATCGGGCAGCTCCTCGGAGCGCACTGGGCATATGTGGAAGTTGGATGGGGCGGCTACTACGCGTGGGATCCGGTCGAGAACGCAGCCCTCATGCCCTGGCTCGCAGCCACGGCGTTCCTCCACTCGGTGATGATCCAAGAGAAGCGCGGAATGCTGAAGATCTGGAACGTCCTCCTCGTGATCCTCGCTTTCTCGCTGTCGCTCTTCGGTACGTTTCTCACGCGGTCCGGCGTCGTCAACTCGATCCACGCGTTCACGCAGAGCTCGATCGGGCCGTGGTTCCTGGCCTTCATCGGGCTGACCGTGGCTGTCTCGCTCGGCCTTGTCTTCTGGCGGCTTCCGCAACTGCGATCGCCGACGAGGCTCGAGTCGCCGATCTCGCGCGAAGCGGCGTTTCTCTTCAACAACCTGCTCCTGCTCGCGCTGTGCCTGGCCATCCTCTGGGGAGTCGTGTATCCGATGCTCTCCGAGGCGATCCGCGGCGAGGCGGTGGTTCTCGGTCGCTCCTACTACGACTTCTTCCTGCGGGCCTTCGGACTTCCGCTGCTGCTCTTGATGGGGATAGGTCCGCTGATCGCGTGGCGGAGCGCGTCGTTCCGGAGTCTCGCGACGACGTTTCGTTGGCCGACTCTCGTCGCCCTCGTGGCCGGGGTCGTGCTCCTCGTCCTCGGTGCCGGCAGCTCGATTCCAGGGCTCATCGCGTACACGTTCTCGGCGTTCGTCTTCGCCACGATCGTGATGGAGTTCGCCCGCGGGACCCGCGCCCGCAAAGCGCTTGGCGCCGCGTCGTGGCCGGCCGCCTTCTCGTCGCTGATGGCCCGGAATCGGCGCCGCTACGGTGGGTATGTCGTCCACGCCTCGATCGTCCTACTTGCGATCGGCGTCGCCGGCTCGAGTGCGTTCGACTCCGTCGCGGACGCGAAACTCACCCGGGGCGAGTCCCTCGCGATCGGCGGCTACACGCTGGTTTACCGGTCGCTCGACGAGCGTCAGTCGGCCAACGCGACCGAGATCCGGGCAACATTGGGAGTCAGTCGCGGCGGCGACGATCTCGGCACGCTCGAGGCCGGGAAGAACGCATACACCATCGAGCGCCAGGTATCGAACGAGGTCGGGATCCGCAGCGACAAGGTCACCGGAGAGGACCTCTTCGTCATCGCGGAGCAGATCAACGCGGATGGAAGCGTGAACTTCCGTGTCTTCGTAAAGCCGCTCGTCAACCTCATCTGGCTGGCGGGATTGGTCTTCCTGCTGGGATCGGCCATCACCCTCTGGCCGGACCGCCGAGAGCAGCGGAGGCTGGTGGCCCGTGCGGGCGAAGTCGGCCTTCCTGCGACGCGTTGACGATCGCGTTGCTGCTGGCCGTCGCGCTTGCCGTAGCCTGCGTCGTCGTGGTGGCCTTTCCGTTCCTCAGGGAACCCGAGCCAGAGACTGACGCTCTCGACGAGCTCGACGAGGATGAGCGTCATCGGCTGGAGCTGCTCGAGGCTCGCGACCGCGCGCTTGGGGCGCTCAAGGAGCTCGAGTTCGATCATCGCACCGGGACGATCTCGGACGACGACTATCGAGAGCAGATCGGCCAGCTTCGTCGTGAGGCGGCGGCCGCGCTGCAGGCTCTGCGTCGTGGCGACAACGAATCGCGTACGGAGGCTCCTGACAGGGAGGGACGTCCGATTGGCGGGCGAACCTAGAGCGATGGGACGACGATCGCTCCTCATCGTCGGGCTCACGCTCGCGCTCGTCTGCGCCGCACCTGCGGCAGGCGAAGACATCGAAGATCAGAAGGCCGCAGTCGATGCTCGTATCGCTGCGCTCCAAGCCGAGATCGCTGCGTCGAAGGACGCGGAGGGAGTGCTCACCTCGCAGCTCTCGGCGGTCGTCTCCGAGCTCGGCGCCGCGCAGACCGCCGTCGAGGAGGCGCAGTCCAGCCTCGGCGTCCTCGAAGCCGAGCTTGCGACGGAGCAGGACCACCTCGCCTCGCTGACCGCCCTGCTCGAGAGGCAGACGCTGCGACTCGAGCGGCTCCAGGCTGAGTACGCGCATGCGGTCGGGATCCTCGAATCTCGGGTTCGAGCCATCTACATCGAAGAGCCTCCGGACGTCCTGTCCTTCCTCGTCTCGGCGTCCAGCTTCGACGACGTCATCGACAGCGTCGAGTTCATGAGCAGGATCGGCCGGCAGGACGAACGCATCGCGCGCCTGGTAGAGACAGCGAAGCGCCGAGCCGCAGCCGAGCGAAGCGCGACTGCCGCGACGCGCCGCCTAACCGCTGCGACGGTCTCGGTGATCTCCGCGCGCACGGACGAGGCGCGCGCAGTCCGCGATCGGCTGGCGGCGAGTCGCGATACCCTCGCCGCCGCACGAAAGCTCAAGCGAAGCGCCATCGTGAGCTCGCGCGAGTCCCGTGAGGAGTATCTGGCCGAGGTCGAAGCGCTCGCTGCGCAGAGCGCATCGCTCGCTGCTGCGATTCGAGACTCACAGGCGAGCCTTGGCTCGAGCGGCACCGGAGCACCGTCGGCGGCAGGGCTCATCTGGCCAGTGGACGGCGTGGTCGTGAGTGGGTACGGCATGCGTTGGGGGCGTATGCACGAGGGGATCGACATCTCAGCATCCTCGGGCACGCCGATCCGGGCTGCCGCCGCCGGCACCGTGATCCACGCCGGATGGCTCGGCGGCTACGGAAATCTCGTCGTCGTCGATCACGGAGACGGGCTCGCGACCGCGTACGCGCACGCGTCGGTCATCGTGGTCGTCGTGGGTCAGCAGGTGAGTCAGGGCGAGACCGTGTCGCTCGTCGGCTCGACGGGGAACTCCTCGGGGCCACACCTGCATTTCGAAGTGCGCGTCAACGGCGACGCCGTCGACCCGCTCTTCTATCTCTAGCTGCGTCGGTTACGCCGCTTCGGTGACCGTGCGCGGCAACGCTTCCGGGACTACGACGTGGAGGTCCGGAAACGCGCGCCAACGCTCGTCGAGCCCCAAGCCGTACCCGGCGAAGAGCTCGTCTGGGACCGTAAAACCGACGTACCTGAGCGGAATCGCCTCGACGAGCCGGCGATACGGCCGGTCGAGAAGCGTGACCGCGGCAAGGCTGGCGGGGCTCCTGAGGCCGAGCGTCCTGCACAGGAAGTGGAGTGTGAGCCCGGTGTCGACGACGTCTTCGACAATCAGGACGTGTCGGCCCTCGAGTGGTGAATCGACGTCCTTCAAGAGTCGGACTGCTCCGTCCTGGCCACCGCTGTAGGGCGCGAGCTCGATGACGTCGAGCGTGTGTGGGATTCGAAGCTCTCGCGTGAGGTCTGCAAGGAATACGACGCTCGACTTCAGAGGCGCGATGAGAATCGGATCGAGAGCAGCGTAATCGCGCGCGATCTCGTCTCCCAACCCGGCCACTCGAGTAGCGATCTCCGCACGCGTGAGGTAGACGGCACCGACTTCGCCGATCTCGGATCGCTGCGTCGTCGGCACAGCCTACGACGCGAGCCGCAGCCGGTATCGCTGCGCAAGGCGCTCGATGTCGCGCCGGTAGAAGAGCTTGACCTTGACGTGCGGATACAGGCGCTGCACCTCGCGGAGCTTCCTGTTCTTCCGTGTGACCAACGACTGCTTCATCACTGTGACCTCGATGAAGAGGTCTTGCTCCGGCAAGTAGAAGTCGGGCGTGAAGGCGCTCACGACGCGGCCTTCCTCGTCGCGTTCGAGTACGAACGAGTGCGGCTCGTAGTCCCAGGGCACATCGTAGTAGTCGAGAATCTTCGCGCATTCAACCTCGACGCGATTCGCGAATCGCGGAGGGTCCGTTCCACAATATGCCTGGAAAACGGGACTTTCGACCCGCACCTGCGCCAGGGTAGCAGTGGCCTCGGACGGCCTCGGCCGCGTCGTAGACTGTCCACATGCTGAACCACGGCGACGTCGTTCGCATCGCGCAGCTCTCGGACCTGCACTGTGGAGAGCAGTACTTCGAGGCCAGTCTCCTGGAGCGCGCGATCAGCGAGATCAACGAGCTGCGCCCGGACATGGTCGTCTGCTCAGGAGATCTGACGACGTTCGGCTTCCGCCACGAGTACCTCACCGCACGGGAGTACCTGGACCGCATTGACTGCGACTCCGTCGTCGTCGTTCCGGGCAATCACGACTCCCGAAACGTCGGGTACGTCCACTTCGAGGAGATGTTCGGAGAGCGCAACTCGGTGCTGCGCAAGCGAGGCGTCGCGATCGTCGCCGTTGACTCGAGCGAGCCCGATCTCGACCACGGCCAGATCGGCCGCGGTCGTTACCTCTGGATAGAGGAGCAGTTCGCCGCAGAACCGGCCGAGCTCAAGATCTTCGTACTGCACCACCACCTCCTGCCGGTGCCGGGTACCGGCCGCGAGCGGAACATCGTGTACGACGCAGGCGACGCGATCGAGTGCCTCCAACGTGCCGGAGTACGGCTCGTCCTCTCGGGTCATAAGCACGTGCCATACGTCTGGCGCCTCGAGGATCTCTTCGTGGTGAACGCGGGAACCGTCTCGTCACTGCGACTGCGCGGAAATACGAGACCTTGTTACAACGTCATCGAGATCGCCGACCGGACCGTGACGATCTGGCGCCGGCATCCGTTCCACGGTCAACTTCAGCTCGTCTCGTTCTCGCTCGACACGCTCGAGTACGCGAAGTTCACCGGTGGAATCGAGAATCAGGTGACGTCGCGCACTTGAGAGCGGTCGCAATCGTCGACGGGGAGCATTACCCGCCCGTCGTCCGCGACGCGTTGGCCGCGCTGCCGTACGAGTTCGCCGCTGCAGTTCTCGTCGGCGGGACGGAGAAGCTACGAGACGGCGACGACTACGGGCTGCCGCTCTCGATGGACGTCGAAGCTGCAATCGCAGCCTACGCACCCGATGTCGTCGTCGATCTCTCGGACGAGCCAGTGCTGGGGCCCGTAGAACGGTTCGCGCTGGCTAGTCGCGTTCTCGCGCGCGGAGTGCCGTACCTCGGAGCGGACTTCCGGCTCGATCCTCCGGAGAGGCTCCCCTTCGAGCTCCCGTCGATCACGGTTGCCGGCACCGGCAAGCGCGTGGGCAAGACGGCGGTGACAGGCCACCTCGCACGACTTGTCGCCGCAACAAGGCGGGTCGTCGTGGTCGCGATGGGCCGAGGAGGACCCGACGTGCCCGAGGCGATCACCGTTCCTCCCACAGTGGAGGCTCTCATCGAGTTGTCTCGGTCCGGACGCCATGCTGCGTCGGACCACCTGGAGATAGCAGCCGTCACCGGCCTGCAGACGGTGGGCTGCCGCCGCTGCGGAGGGGGCATGGCAGGCGGGGTCGCCCGCTCGAACGTAGCCGAAGGCGCCGCGCTTGCGGCGTCTCTTGCACCCGATCTCGTCGTCTTCGACGGAAGCGGCGCTGCGCTGCCGCCGATCGCCGCCGATCGCACGATCGTCGTCGTCTCAGGGAACCAGGAGGCGGCCGTGGTCGCCGGGTACCTGAATGCGTACCGCCTGCTTCTCGCCGACCTCGTCGTGGTGACCATGGCCGAGGCCGAGTCAGACTGGGAGCACGTTCGTGACGCAGTCGCCGGCGTGGTGCGCCCGGAAGTACCCGTTGTGGGGACGATCCTCCGGCCTCGGCCGGTTGTAGACGTCAGTGGGCGCTCCGTCGCCTACTTCTGCACCGCTCCGGCGGTCGCTCACCCAGCTCTCGCTGCCCACCTGAGTGACGTTCACGGAGCGCACGTCACGCACGTCTCGGGCAATCTCGCCGACCGCCGGGCGCTCCGAGCCGAGCTCGACGATGTGGAAGCCGACATCTTCCTGGTCGAGCTCAAGGCCGCAGCCGTCGACGTCGTGGCAGAGGCGGCGCGGGCCCGCGGGGCTCGTGTCGCCCTCGCCGCGAACGACGTCGTCAACGAGGCGGACGATCGGGACCTTGACGAGATGCTCCTCGAGATGGCCAAATTCGACGAATGACAGAGCGCCGGCACGCGATCCAGTTGCCACTCGGGGAGGAGGTTCCGTTCTCGAAGGGGCTGATGGCTCGTGCGCTCGTCGTCACCGGTCTTGATCCCGAGCGTGCGTACCTGGTCGCCCGTCGCGTGGAAAGCGACCTGGCCGACCGCGGTGCAGTGTCTCTCGATCTCGACCGGCTCGGCGAGATCGCGGCCGAGGTCATCGGCGACGAGGATGCGGCCACGACCGTCCGCCGCTTGAAGCGGCTCGATGCGTTCGCACGACTCGAGGAGCCACTTCTACTGCTCATCGGCGGCGCGACCGGAACCGGAAAATCGACAATTGCGACCGAAGCCGCCCACCTCCTCGGCATCACTCGAGTCACGTCGACGGACTTCATCCGGCAGACGATGAGGGCGTTCTTCTCCGAGGAGTTCATGCCCTCGGTCCATTACTCGAGCTTCGAGGCGCGACTCGCCTTGACGCGAGCCGAGGAGGAGGAGTCGGGAGACGCTGCGATCCTCGGTTACCTTGACCAGACGCGGAACGTCCTCGTCGGCGTTCACGCCGCCCTGGAACGTGCTGCGACCGAGCACTGGTCGACGGTTCTCGAGGGTGTCCATCTCGTCCCGGGCATGGTCGGCACGGAGTATCCGGGCGCGTTCGTCGTCCAATGCATCATTGCGATCGAAGACGAGAGCATGCATCGGAGTCACTTCTGGGTACGGGACCGCTCGACAGAGGGGCTGCGGCCTCTCGAGAGATACCTGGAAGCATTGCCACAAATCCGCGAGATCCAGGACTATCTCATCGAGCGTGCCAGGCGCTACGACGTGCCGGTGATCGTCAACGCCTCGCTCGAACGCGCGATCGGTGACGTGCTCGAGCTCGTTCTGCGCAGAGCGGACCAGCTCGTCGCCGCAGTCTGAGGCGCGTCTCTACACTGCGTCCATGGTCACGCGCGAGGACGTTGTCGAGGCGCTACACGGGGTCGAGGACCCTGAGTTGGGAATGGACATCGTCGAGCTCGGCCTCATGTACGACGTCGAGGTCGACGGCCCGCATGTGAAAGTGGTGTACAGCCTGACCTCGATGGGATGCCCAGCCGGGGCGATGATCGCCGAGGGGATCGTCGACGCTGCCCGATCGGTGTCCGGGGTCGAGGGAGTCGAGGCCGAGCTGACCTTCGACCCACCGTGGACGCCCGACCGCATGTCGGAAGACGCGAAGTTCATCCTCGGTTTCGGCTAGGAGGGTTCGCAGGACGATTGGCGAGCGCTCGCGAAGGCCGCGAACGCGCTCGGCCTCGGGCCCGTTTCATGGCAGCTACTTGGGGATGCGCAGGACGACCTTGCCGAACTGTGCTCCGGACTCCAGGCGAACATGTGCCTGCGCCGCCTCGGCGAGCGGATAGACGCTGTCGACGTGGACGCGTGCACGTCCGGCTCGAATCAGCTCGTACGCACCCTCGAAGTCCGACGGGAGCCCCATCGTGGAGCCGTAGATCACGAGCTGCTTCCACCAGAGCCGGTACAGGCGGGCGGGTGGGCTGTGCCCTGAGGTTGCGCCGCACACGACAACTCTGCCCTCCTGCGAGGCTGCGGCGAGCGTGCGCTCCCAGGTGGCCTCGCCGACCGTCTCGACGACAACGTTTGCCCCGCCTCCCCCGGTCGCCTCCTTCACCGCCGCGACGACGTCTTCCTCGGAATGGCTCACGGTGACGTCGGCGCCGAGCTCGCGCGCACGCTCGAGCTTCCCCGTGCTCGACGAGGTGACGATCGTGCGTGCTCCGAGCGCACGGCAGATCTCGAACGCCGCCAAGGCGACGCCCCCGCCGATTCCCCAAATGAGCACCCACTCACCCTCGCGGACGGCCGCCTTGGTGACGAGCATGCGATACGCCGTCTCGAAGACGAGCGGAAACGCGGCGCCCTCCTCGAACGAGAGCTCGTTGACAAGCGGGTACAGCTGGGCTGCGGGAATCGTCTTCAGCTCACAGTACGTGCCGTCGGTGTGCTCGCCGATGACCGTGATGCGGCCGTTGTGGACGATCCCCGGGTTTACGACCACTCGATCGCCGACAGCGAACGTGTCGACGCCGTCACCGAGAGCGACGACGACACCGGCGCCGTCGGCTCCGAGGATGCGCGGCTTCGGAGCCGACGGCATGCCCTTGCGCACCCAGACGTCGAGGTGGTTGATTCCGGCTGCGCGTAGCGACACGAGCACCTCACCTGGACCAGGCGCGGGGTCGGGAACGTCTTCGTAGTGCAGGACGTCCGGCCCGCCGTCCTCGTGTATGCGCACCGCCTTCACGAGTCAGAATCCTCGCATGACGAGCGCGGAGCTGAGTCGGATGGCTGCCGACCTTGGCCTCGATGCCATCGGCGTCACACCTGCAGAGCCGTACGAGCACACCGAGCGGACCATTCGCGATCGCCGTGCTCGCGGGCTCTTCGCCGACATGCGGTTCACCATGGCGCGCCCCGAGGTGTCCTGTCATCCCGAGCTTCTTCTCGAAGGAGCGCGCTCCGTGATCGCTGCTGCGCTCTGCTACTTCGCGCCGGACCCCGAGCCCGACGTCGACGAAGGTCGTCTTCCGCGGTATTCGCGGCGCGACGAGTACTCGCTGCTCCGGGAGCGGCTCGATGCGCTCGGTCGGGCGCTCGGTGGCGCGTACAGAGTGCTCGTCGACGACAACGACCACGTCGACCGGGAAGCGGCTGTGCGCGCCGGGATCGCCTTCTATGGAAAGAACACGATGGCTATTACTCGCCGACATGGCTCGTGGGTCGTCCTCGGGGTCCTCGTCACGGACGTCGAGCTCGAGCCCTCGCCTGCGCTCGAGCTCGATTGCGGCTCATGCCGCCTGTGCATTGACGCGTGCCCCACGGGGGCGCTCGATACGCCCGGCACTCTGGATTCGACCAAGTGTCTCTCGTATTGGACACAGGCGCCGTCGTCGATCCCCGAAGAGCACCGGGCCGAGCTCGGCGACAGGGTCTACGGCTGCGACATCTGCCAAGACGTCTGTCCGTGGAACCGCGGAGTCGAGAAGAGGCGCGAGGACCTTCAGCTCGACGGCGCGACACCAGGTGTCTCTCTGCGCGAGTGGCTCGAGCGACCCGACCGAGAGCTGATCGCCGACTTCGACCGACTGTACGTCCCCAGAAACGACGCCCGCTGGCTGCGCCGAAATGCACTGATCGCCGCCGGGAACGTCGGCAGCGACGCACTGATGCCGAGCGTCGAGCGCTACCTCGAGAGCGACGACCCGATGCTTCGGGAGACCGCAAAGTGGGCGTCGAGTCGACTCGCCGGACGGTCGCAATGAGCCCGGCCGAGGAAAGCCAGCGGCTCGCGGTGCTCGTTCACGAGGTCCGAAGCCCGGTCGCCGCGCTTTCAGCGATCTCCGAGACGTTCGCGGACGAGGACCTAGCCGGACCGGCGCGGCTCGAGCTTTCTCGACTGGCGATCGCGGCCTGCCGGGGCATCCAGCGAGTGGTGATCGACGCTGCGCTGACCTCGGTACGCCTCGAGCGTGTCGACATAGGAGCGCTCGTCCGGCAAGCCGTGTCGGCAGCCAGGCTCGTCGGGGCATACGTGCAAGAGGAGATCGCCTCCGATCTCCCGCTCATCGCGGCCGACCCCGTGCGCGTGCGTCAGGCGCTCGACAACCTCATCGCGAATGCGCTGATGCACGGAGGTCCTGATGCGACGTTCGTCGCGAAGGTCTCACTGGCGGCAGGGTTCATTCTCGTGTCCATCGAGGACACCGGCCCGGGCGTGCCCCTCGTCGATCAGGAGCGGATCTTCGAGTCGGGCGTCCGGCTCGACCTGCGTCGTCCCGGCTCGGGTCTTGGTCTCGCCGTGGCGCGAGCCATCGCCGAGGCTCATGGCGGGGAGCTGACGTTGGCGTCGATTCCGGGCAAAGGCGCGACATTCACGATCGCGCTGCCAATTCGCAGTCTCTAGCCGGCAGGCACTGCGTCCAGCTCGTAGCGGCGTACGAGATGGCCATTCGCGCCGTGCTCGAGCAGGTCAAACGTCGCTGCAAGTGGGTCGGAGGTCACCCCACTCGTCGTTGCAACGCGCACGGGGAGCTGGCCGGCCACCTCGTATACCTCAATGAACCCGGGCTGTGCGACGGAGACGTAGTGAGTCTCGGACAACGGCTCCACCCATACAAAACCCATGCGCTCCCCCTCGCTCGTCGAGCAGAGGAGACCTAGGCGCGGGTCGCGCAGATGACCGGAGTAGAGCGTCCCATACGCACCGCCGCACCAGCGACGGTCTTCCTCACGGGCACCCGGACTGTTATCGCAACCGAAGACACCTCGTCGCGACTCCTGAACGAATGTGACGCTCTCCGAGGAGACGCCCACGCGCTCCACAGAGGGCCCCGCCGCGCTGATGCCCCAGTCCCGCTCTCGTACGCATGACGCCGATGTCGTTTCTGGCGTGCGTTTGGCGCCATGTACGACTCGGACGCGCGTAAGCACCGTCGGCTGGTCGACGCCCTCGAGCTCGACCGGCAAAGCGGGTGGCGAAGATCCATCCATCAATGTCGTAGGGAGGCCACCTCCGTCGGATGAGCATCCCGCGGCGACAAGTGTCGCGAGCAAGACGGGGAGGGACAGACGTAGCCTGCGCCTCCCCGCTCGGATCTCATCCACTCCAGCCGGTTCGACGAACGCCACCGTAACTCGAGTCTCCACGGTAGGTTCGCGTCCAGATGTTCGTCCCGTAGGCCTCGCCCTTCGCCTCGATGATCTGATCGGTGCCGTCCGCGTTCTTCGCGTAGATCATCCCGATGTGGTTCTGGCTTGCGAGGGCGTCCATCTTGATCAGCGCCGATTTGGCGTACGTGATGTTCGGCGCCCCGTCACCGATCTTGAACTCCGCAGCGACGTACGGACCATGGACGCGTCGAAACATTCCCCACTGGTAGAAGCCGGCGTTCGACTCGGTCTCGGACTCCCGCCACACCTTGAACGTGAACCCCGAGCAGTCGCCACCCTCGCCACCGGTGTTCGGGTTCTCCGTCTCGTCACCGGGCGAGTCGTCGACGTTGTTGTCGTTCCAGCAGCCACCGCCCCATTGGTAACCCTCATACCTGGCGCGGAGAGCGACGGTAGCGGAGCCGTCGCGGGTGATTGCGGGGGCCGGCGTTGGTGCCGCGTAGTTGCAGTTGCTTGCGATGAACTGCGTGTGGTACGCGCTCGCTGTTCCCGCAGCCGAGAGGCACGAGGCGGCGACAAACGCGATGAGAAACGTTCGGGTGACGGACAACTAGCTCACCTCCAAGTCGAAGCGATCGACGAAAAGCCCTGCCGGCGTCGATCCAAGCTGATAGAGCGACGACCCCGCGACGCGGAACCGAGAGAGTGGTGCGGTTTCCGCCCAGTCGGCAGATTCGAGCGAGAACTTCGCAGTGAGTCCGCGCTCACCCATCACGAGCGCGACGAACTCGTCTCGATCGTCCGTATAGACGCGCACCACGAGGACGAGGCGGTTCCCGAGTGGTTCCGCCAGCTGGACTTCAGCCAGCGGGGTCTTACTGGTAATACGCCACGCTTGCTGACGGCCGTTCGCTCGGCGGAGTGCCACGCGGATCTCGTTTAGTTGGCGAAGGATCACGATCTCGCGTCCTCCGGGGATAAGACGACCGGCCCGACCTCGGCTCCGCTGGCCCGCGGCGCCGAGCGGAGACCCGCCGCTGGCCACCGGCATCCACTGGCCGGATGGGTGCTGAAGAGCGACTGGGCCGTCCGGGCCGATCCGAATCTGGGACGAGGTCGGCTCTGCGATCTCGAAAGACTCGAGCTCGCGGCCATACCCGTCGAACCGCCGGACGAGGGGCGAGCGCCCGGGGGCCGCCACCGACTCGAGGATGTACAGACTTCCGTCGGGTGCCAAGGACATGTCGGCGAGAGTCCCGGCGACGGCGACCGGCATCCGCTCGGGTGCCCGCGCGCCCTTCTGCCAGCTGAGCACCCGCCGGTTGGCCTCGTCGAGGATGAGAACGGTGCCGTCACGACCCACGTCGAACGACGCGCCGCCGATCGGAGAGAGATTGCGTCCCTGCTCCAGACCGACGTCCTTGTCGCCGCCGCCCCAGTTAGCCTCGGCGACCCGTGCATCGCGCCGCCGAGTCAGATCGAACGCGTGTGTGCCAAGATCGATCTGGACGGCGTCGCCGAGAGGAAGGCTTCGTTGCGGAGCCGACGCACCGCCGCTCGGAAGAGTCACGGTTGCGCCGCTCGCCCGGTCGACGAGTACGGCGTAGTACGAGAACCCGTCGCTCCAGCTGGCAGCCTCCGGAAGTGAAGCGACGTATCGCCCCTCGGTCGCTCTCTGCTCCTCGACGATCGGGACCTCGGTGAACGCTCCTGATTCACCAGGGCGTACGTAGGCGACCCCGTGGACGTCACACGTGGACTCGTCTCCCTCGTCGCTGCCGACGCAATATGCGTCGTACCGCAGCGCCACGGGCTCTTCTGGTGTCGTGAGTAGCGGAGGTACGTGCGTCGCAGCGAGCCGCCCCGCGAGCTGCACACCAACCGACTGATGTCCCAGCGCGCTGCCGGAGAAGGCGATGACGGCGACGCCTACCGCCAGACCGGCGAGGGTCCCAGCCTGCCCCGCAAGCGTGCGGCGTGCCCAGCAAGGTAGTCGCATATGCACTCCTTTGGTTGTCTGATACGACAACCGTGCCAGGCTCGAACAGCACCTGCAATGCCCGCGCGCAAATCGGCACGAACTCGTTGCGGTTGCGCCAGGGTCTAGCGGCGCGTCGGGACGCGACCGAGCTCGCGCTGGAGGCGCCGAGCTCGCTTCGCGATCAGGTCGCGAATTTTTTGTGGCTCGAGGACGGTTGTCTCGCCGCGATCGGCAAGGACTTCCGAGAGGAGCCATTCCTCAGTCTTGTAGGGGACGTCTGCGATCGCCGAGCCGTCGGTCAGAGGGCGAGCCCCGCGCTCGAGCTTCCAGCGCGCGATGGCCGGCGAGTGATGCAGCCGCGCGACCCGAGGATTCCGAAGGTACGCCGGATCGAACCCGTCGCGGGACTCGAAGCGCTTGTCCGTGAGCGTCGCTGACCGCATCCGGTCGAGTCGGAAGGTGCGCGCAGCGTCCACTGTCTGGTCCCACGTGTGCACACGCCACACGGGCAGCTCGCGTTCGATCGTGTATGGCTCCACGCGGCGTCGGGAGGGGTGCTCATCGCCCTCCTTGAGGTATTCGATCTCGACGACGATCCGCTTCTCCGTCGCCTCGCTGAGGACCTTGACGAGCGCCTCGTCATCGGTCGCGTCCCGTGGCTCAGGGGTACCCGCGAGATCGAACCGGCCGAACGTTTCCTCGAGCTTCTTGCGGACTCGTTTGAGCGGCGAATGAGCATCGGCGGCGATGGTGGGCCCGACGTACTCGATTGCCAGACGGATTGCCCGGGCCTCGAGGGGGGTGAGCTTCGGTGGTCGCCGGAAGACATCGCCGTACAGCTCCTTGTCCACTCGAACGACGTCACCGTCGTGCATCGCGTACACGGCGTAGCAACCGCCGCCGAAATTGACGAGGTTGAGAAGCGAGAGGTGGTCCTGCAGCTCTTCGATCGGGATGGAGAAACGCGTCGCCAGCTCACCAGCATCGAGTACGGCGGCTCGCTCGTCCCCGCATGCTGCGAGGAGCTGTGCGAGCAGCGCCTGGAGAAGTCCGAACCGTTCTGGAGCGACCGGCCCGAGGGGTCTCTCCGGTAGCGCCTGCCCCGATTTCGAGCGCCGTGGCCCTGCAACAGCCGGCGGAGGGCCGTCGTGCGTCTTCGCGAGGTCCGTCAACCCGGTCACCACTGCCTGCACGAGCTCGTCCGGCTCGAGCGGCGCCGCCCGGCCGTTCTGACGGAGAATCCAGCCTGCCAGTAGTTCGACGTTCGCATACTCGGTCTCGAAGACTCCGTCCTCGACCGTGCCGGCATCCGAGAGCGTGCGTGCGACCCACCAGGCGGTGTCGTCGGACACAGCGATCCTGGCCGTCCCGATCTTCTCGCCGATCTGCCACGGTCGCGGGATCCGATGCTTTTCGACGTCGAAGTCGACAGGGGTTCGAAAGTCTCGCTCGCGACGGGTCGCGAACCGGATGTCACCGCGGATTCGCGACACCTTGAAGGTCCTCTCCGTCTTGCGGTCCAGATCGTGCCCGACGACGTACCAGTTTCCGTCGTCGAGGCGGAGCGCATAGGGGTTGACCGTTCGCTCCCCGGATCGAGTGCGGCGAGGGCTCCAGTATCCGAATCGGACAGTCCGCTGTTTCGAGATCGCCGATTCGAGCTTGGACAGGCGACCGGCGAGCTCCGGCGAATAGTCCGGAGCGCTGACGCGAACTCGCTCGGCGGTCTCCGTAGGCGGCTCCGGAAATCCCGAGCGGCCGAGAGCGAGGTTCTGGAGCGCCAAGCGAAGCGGTTCCGCGTACGCGAATTTCCCCTCGAGGTAGTAGAGGGCCGTCTGCAGGGCGGCAAGCTCGTCGTCGTCGAGCTCCAGGCGGTCGAGGAAGTAGTGCTCGGAACGCAGTGTGTAGAGCTCCTCTCCCGTGAATTCGTCCCGCTGCGACAGGAGCGGTACACCGAGGGCGGTCAGCTCGGCGCGGTCGGAGTAGTACCGTCGAGCGAATGCCTCGTCCGACATCTCGCTGTATCCCTCGACGTTCGATTTCACGTCTCGCGCGGTCAGCAGCCTTCGCTCCGCCATGAGGAACGCAACGAGCGAGAGCTGCCGGATGAGCTTGTCGGCGTCGTGTGACATGCCGTTTCCGAGCTTATCGCTCGGTAACGGTTAGCGGCCGTGCCACGTTCTCATCGCCGCCTGTCTGGCAATCACTGAGCGCCGAGCGACGTCAGGCGGCGACCGTCGCCGAATGCTCGAGGTGCTGGTGCGACGGGCAATAGTCGCGGCCGGGAAGTGGCGTTCGTTGGCACGCCTTGCCCTTCCGGGTAGTCGCATGACAGCGAGCGACTCCTCCGTCGAGGAGGCCGGCATCGATCTGCTGCTCGATGAACGAGGTGGCGGCGCCGACTCCCTCCCGCACGGTCCAGGCGACCTGAGCCTGCGCTGTGATCGGGAAGTAGCGTCGGATGTCGGCGAACAGCGCCCGGTCGGGACGTGCGAAGTAGTGAGGATCCTCCGCGAGGCGAGCCATCGTCTGCTCGCACTCGAGAAGGACTGCCCTGCGGTACTCGAGGCGCGCGCCATTGCTCGCGTAGGGATCGATGAGATCCTTGATCGAGCGGTAAATTGCTCGCGAGTATTGATACATACACGAGCGTAGCTGTGCGACGTGATCGTCCAACGGATCTGCCGAGACTCTCCTGGATCCCTCTTGCCGGGCGAAAAAGAGGCGAAGCGCGTGCCTCGCACGGAGCAGTGTAGCGCCTTTTTGCGAGTGTTACAAAGTCGGGGACGCCGGTCGTCCGTCTGGACAACGTGGCGTCAGGAGACGACTCGTCTGACCGCCGCGGTTCGCGCGAACCCTCGCGCCTCCTCGAGCGCGCTCGTCGCCTCGGCCTCGGACGAGTAGACGCCCGTGAACACGATCCAGTACCCGGGGTGGAGGCTTGCGTATCGAGAGGAGTCGAGAACACCGACTTGCGGGAGTCCCTGCGCGCGCGCCTTGCGAGCGCGCGCAAGTGCGAGCCGGCGTCCGCCGGTCTGTGGCAAAGAGGCGAGCGCCACCGTCCATCCGTCCTCTCCCGCAGGCCAATCGGAGATCCCCGATGGTCGCGGGCCCTCGGACGACGGAAGCGTGCTGGACGTCGGCAGCGTGGCGAACCCACCGGTCGCCGTGATGACTTGCGCGCCGCTCGGAGACCCGCTGGCAAGAGCGACCGCGGCGGCAGCTCCGGCGAGTGCCACGACCCCGGCCACCGCCACCCGCACCACCCAACCCGAGCCTGTCGTGGGGCGACCCGCACCGCTCGAAGGCAGACGGGCGCCACACTCGAGGCAGTACTCCTGTTCACGAGCCGCCGGCTCGCCGCAGTGCGGGCAGAAGGTCACTCGCCGCTCAGGGTTGAGTGAGCTCCGAGCGCCGGGCCGTCGCCGACGGGGCGTCCGCACGTCGCGCAGTACTGTGCCCCGAGAAGCAGTGGCGCGCCGCAGACGCAGACGGCCCCGCCGCCACCGCGACGGAGGAGCGCTGTTCCGTCGAGGAGAGCGTCGATCTCCTGGACGCGAACCTCGATCGCGACGAGCTCGGCGCACCGCTCGACGACGAGCGCCGCGCTGAAACGGTCCCGCTTGTACATCTCGAGGGCGAGCCCACCCAGGTCGCGGAGGCGCTCTTCGCGTACCTCGAGCAACGCCTTGCGCTCGCGTTTGAGCTCTCGAGTCGGCGGTACGACGTACCGGGCCTCGGCCACCCTTGTCGCGATCCTGCCGGTGTTCTCCGCTTGCGACACTTCGAACAGACTAGAGCTGCAAGACGACGAGCCGTTCCTCGGTCATCTCGCGAATAGCGTAGGCGGGACCTTCGCGGGTGTTTCCGGAATCCTTCACGCCCCCATACGGCATCTGGTCTGCACGAAAAGTCGGTGCTTCGTTCACCATCACGCCGCCGAACTCCAGCTCTCCTGCTGCGCGGAGCGCCGACTTCACGTTGCTCGTGAACACACCAGCTTGCAGCCCATAGCGCGTGCCGTTGGCGAGCTTGATTGCCTCGCTGAGCGTGTCGTACGGGCTGATGGTGCAGACGGGGCCGAAGATCTCGTCGCACGACACTTTCGCATCAGGGGGTGCTTCGGCGATCACCGTGGGCCGAAGCAGCTCGCCGTCGAGCACGCCACCCGTCAAAACCTGTGCCCCACGGCTTTTCGCGTCCTCGATCCACGAGAGCACGCGATCGCGCTCCGACTGTGCGATGAGGGGACCGACGTCGGTGTCTTCGTCTCCGGGATCGCCGACGCGAAGAGCCTCCACGTGTGAGAGGAACCGCTCGATGAACGGGTCGTACGACCCGCGCTCGACGTAGATCCGCTGTACCGAGATGCAGCTCTGCCCGGCGAACGAGAAAGCATTCGCGGCCAGTCGAGCCGCTGCGTCATCCAGATCGGCATCGGCGGCGACGATGACGGGCGTCGCATTCCCCAGCTCGAGGTTGACCCGCTTGCGCGGGGCGCGCTCGCGAAGCTTCCAGCCGACAGAGCTCGAGCCCGTGAACGTGATGAGCTTCACGCGGTCGTCCTCGACGAGCACGTCACCGATCTCGCTGGCCGGGCCGCACAGGACGTTAAGCCAGCCCGGCGGCAGTCCTGCCTCCGTCTCGAGCTCGGCCAGGAACAACGCCGAGAGCGGGGTCTGCGACGCCGGCTTCAAGACGACGGCACAGCCCGCGGCGAGAGCCGGAGCGATCTTGTGCGCGACGAGATTGAGCGGGAAGTTGAACGGCGAGATCGCTCCGACGATCCCGATCGGGGTTCGGAGAGTGAGCGCGAGCTTGCCCACTCCCGCCTGCGAGACATCCATCGGAACGGCGGTGCCGACGAGCTTACGGGCCTCGACCGCGGCCATGGTGTAGGTCGATACCGCGCGTGCCGCCTCGACGCGCGCTGCCTTCAGGGGCTTCCCGGCCTCGGCCGAGATTGTTCGCGCTGCCTCGTCGGCTCGCTCTGCGAGCAGCGCGGCGACCCGGTCGAGAATCGCTGCGCGCTCGTGAGCAGGGATCGGCTCTCGCATCGCCGCCTCGGCTGCGTCGAGGGCACGCCGCGCATCGGTTGCCCCCGCTTTCGCCACGCGTCCTACGGTCGCGCCGTCGTACGGTGACTGGACATCCATCCATTCGCCGGTCTCGATCCACTCGCCTCCGATGAGGAGCTTCCGCTCGGTCGCAGTCGTAGCCATGGCTTGAGTGTAGTGGCACTCTCGAGCGGCACTCGGGTCACAGGGCAGCTCTATGCTGTGGTCGATGGCTAGAGACGCGTACATCGTCGACGCCGTGCGCTCCCCGATCGGTCGGCGGAACGGCTCGCTCTCCGAGATCCGCGCCGACGAGCTCGCGGCGCAAGTGCTCAACGGCCTCGTCGAGCGGGTCGACGTCGATCCCGGCGAGATCGAGGACGTCCAGATGGGGTGCGTGACGCAGGTGGGCGAGCAGGCCTTGAACGTCGCCCGCGGCGCGGTTCTCGTCGCAGGCTGGCCCGAGACCGTGCCGGCGACGACGGTCGACCGCCAATGCGGGTCGTCGTTGCAGGCAGCGTTCAACGGCGCCTCCGCGATCCAGGCAGGACATCTCGACCTCGTCGTGGCGGCCGGCGTCGAGCACATGACCCGGGTCCCCATGGGGTCGAATCTCGGCGAGGCAGGGTGGGGAGCGGTCAACGAGAAGATCGGCGAGCGCTGGCCCATCGTCCCGCAGGGGATCTCGGCCGAGGTGATCGCCGAGGAATGGGGACTGAGCCGTACCCAGCTCGACGAGTACTCGCTCGAGTCGCACCTGCGTGCAGTGGCGGCGATCGACGAGGGGAAGTTCGAGAACGAGATCGTGCCGATCGAGGTCGGCGCCGGCGGGGCGGTCGTGCTGTTCGCAGTCGACGAGACGCCACGGCGTGACACCTCGCTCGAGAAGCTCGCGTCGTTGCAGCCTGCATTCAAGTCCGACGGCGTCGTCACTGCCGGAAACTCGAGCTCGATCGTGGACGGATCCGCGGCAATGCTGCTGGCGAGCGGGGAGGCGGTCGAACGGCTCGGCGTGGAGCCTCGCGCGCGCTTCCTCTCGTTCGGGCTCTCGGGCGTCGACCCGTACCGGATGCTCCATGGCAACCCCGAGGCCTGCGCTCGCGCTCTCTCGAAGGCCGGGCTGGGGTGGGACGACATCTCCGTAATAGAGGTCAACGAGGCCTTCGCCTCGGTCGTTCTTCAGTTCCTCGCGGATACCGGGCTGCACGAGCGTTGGGAGGCGGGTGAGGTGAACCCGAACGGGGGCGGCATCTCGCTCGGGCATCCGCTCGGTGCGACCGGCGCGCGCATCACCGCGACGCTCTTGAACGAGCTCGAGCGCCGTCAGGCTCGGTATGGCATCGCAACGATGTGCATCGGGCAAGGGCAGGCGATTGCGGCCGTCGTCGAGCGCGTCTGAGTCGCGGCCTTCGATCAGCTCCGCTAACTAATACCTATGTAGGCCCGACTGGTGCTGATGAACAGCTGCCGCGATAATGAGAGCATGTTCGGTGTCATCTTTCTCACGTTGCTCCTGGTAATCGGCCTCTTGGCCGTCGTCGCGGGCGCGGATTCGCGCGTCGACGACGTCGCGCGTCGACGCCGCTACCAGGGCTAGTCAGACCCGACGCACGCGTCGCCCCGGGCGTCGCTAGGATCGCGCGGTGGCTGTCCCCGAGGTGCGGACGATCGGCGTCGTCGGGCTCGGCGCAATGGGCGCCGGTATCGCTCAGTTGGCAGTCGAGGCGGGGTACAAGACGATCGGCCGCGAGGTGACCGACGACCTGGGAGCGCATGCGGCCGAGCGCATCGCGCACTTTCTCCAGCGCAAGGTCGACAAGGAGCGGATGAGCGTGGATCAGCGTGAGGCTGCGCTCGCGCGACTCTCGCTCACGTGCGCGCTCGACGATCTCGCCGAGTGCGACCTCGTGATCGAGGCGATCGTCGAGGATCTCGATGCGAAACTTGGTCTGTTCGCAGAGCTCGAGAGCATCGTCCGGCCCGACACGATCCTTGCGACCAACACGTCCGCGCTGTCCGTCACCGAGATCGCGGCGGCGGTCGAGACACCGGCCAGGGTCGTCGGAATGCATTTCTTCAACCCTGCGCCGCTGATGCCGCTCGTCGAGATCGTGCGAGCCGAGCTCTCGTCGGACGATGCCGTCGAGGCTGCACATGCCGTCGGCGAGCGGATGGGCAAACGTCCCGTGCGCTGTCACGACACCCCTGGTTTTGTCGTGAATCGCGTCCTCATTCCCCTCCTGAACGACTGCATCCGCGTCCTCGACGAGGCGCATGTGTCACCGGAGGACCTCGACGCGGCCATGACTTCCGGCGCCGGTTGGCCGATGGGCCCATGCACGCTCGTCGATCTCGTCGGCGTTGACGTCCACGTGCATGCTTCCGAGGCGCTCTACGCGAAGCTCCGCGAGCCGCGCATGGCGCCTCCACCGCGCATCGTCGCGATGAAGAACGCGGGTCTCCTCGGCCGCAAGAGCGGCCGCGGGTTCTACAGCTACGAGTAGTCGCGCGGGTAGCGGGTCACTTTGAGAAGAGGTCGAGCACGCCGACGAGCATCAAGACCCCGGCTAGACCAAACATCACACCTATTCCCGCCACCATCCACTCCATCTTCCGGTTGTATCCGGCCCCTGCATCCGCCTGCCCCGTCGACAGCATGATCGATCGCAGTTGCCCGATGAATCCCCGCCGATACAAGGTCATCGCGACGCCTCCAGCCAAGAACACTTCACGCGGCGATCGTATCCTCGCACGCTAACAGTCTCCTTACACGCATCTCATCGCCGACACACGCCGGATGCCGATACTGGCTTTGGAGCAGTGCGGACGCTTGCCCTCATCTCATCTGCCAGCGCGGTGGTCTTCGTCGCGCTAGCCGGTTTCGCCGACGCAGCCGAGCCGAGCGTAGGCGTGCTGTCCGTCGAGCGCGGTAAAGGTGTAGTGATGATCGACATCCGCGGGAACGTGCTCGGTCGG
>DASTEM010000255.1:0-3837 GCA_035709545.1 Gaiellaceae bacterium
GCGAGCGACGCCGTCGTCTCGGGAACCTTCCGGACGCCGTGGGTCTATCAGGCGTACCTCGAGCCTCAGGTCGCGACGGCGTGGCTCGAGCCGTCAGTGACGCTCGTGGTGTCCACCAGCACGCAGGTCTCGTTCGTCACCCGGAGAGAGCTTGCACGCGCCTTCGGCCTTCCGCTCGACCGCGTCCGCGTGGTCGCTGAGCCGCTCGGAGGCGCCTTCGGAGGGAAGTTCGCACTCGTTGAGCCGCTCGTCGCCGGCGCCGCGCTCATGCTGCGGCGCCCGGTTCGCCTCGTACTCACGCGCTCTGAGGACTTCCAAGCCACGAACCCCGCGTCCGCGCAGATCACGCACCTCCGCGTCGGCGCGCGCAACGACGGAACGTTCACCGGAATCGAGGCGCGAATGCTGGTCGACCGGGGCTCGAACGCGGGCTGGGGAGTCGAAGGCATCACATCCTCTCTCGTCGTCGGTCCGTATCGCTGGGAGGCGCACGAGATCGTCGGGTATGGGATCCAGACGAACCGGTTCACCTTCGGCGCGTATCGCGCGCCGGGAGCTCCGACCGCCGCGTTCGCGCTCGAGTCGCTGCTCGACGAGCTCGCGCAGAAGCTGGGGATCGACCCCATCGAGCTCCGGCTTCGAAACGCGGTCGTCGAGGGCGACATCGGGATCAGCGGCAACGCGTACCCGACGATCGGCGCTGTCGAAGTCCTCGAGCGAATCCGCGAACACCCGTTGTGGAATGAGCGTTCGGCGCTTCCGGAGGACGAGGGCGTCGGTTTCGCTGCCGGCTACTGGCCCGGCGGAAACGAGCCGGCCGCCGCCGTGTGTCGCGTGGACACCGACGGGACGATGACCGTCGTCACCTCCGCGGTCGACATGAGCGGCGTGAACAGCGGCTTTGCCGTGATTGCCGCCGCGGCCTTCGGCCTCGATCCCGACAAGGTGCGCGTCGTGACCGCCGACACCGCCACCGGTCCGTACTCGGGCGCGAGCGGAGGCTCGAAGGTCACGTACACGGTCGGCAAGGCGGTTGAAGGCGCCGCGCGGGCGGCGCGAGTCAAGGTTCTCGCCGCCGCCTCACAAGAGCTCGAGATTGCTCCCGACGACCTCGAGGTCGTCGACGGAGTCGTTCGCGCGATCGGCGCTCCCGACCGCTCCATCACGGTGGAGGAGATCGCCGGCAAGGCGCTCCGCTTCGGCGGCCGGTACGAGCCGATCGAGGGCCACGGCGGCTCCGCCCAGACCCTCGGCGCTCCGTCCGTGGCCGCGCACCTCTCCCATGTCCGCGTCGATCGCGAGACAGGCCAGGTCGAGCTCCTCCGGCACGTGATCGCCCAGGACGTCGGCCGGGCGCTCAACCCGGCGCTGGTCGAGGGTCAGATGCGCGGCGGTGCGGTGCAGGGCATGGGGTGGGCGCTTTTCGAGCAGCTCGACCACGACGAGGGCGGACACCTGCTCACGGGCTCGTTCCTCGATTACGCGATTCCGGCGGCCGAACGCGTTCCGGAGATCGACGCGCTCATCGTGGAAGTCCCTGCGCCGGACGGCCCGTTCGGAGCGAAGGGAATCGGCGAGGCGCCCGTGGTTGCAGCCGCGCCCGCGATCGCGAACGCCGTTGCCGCTGCCACCGGCGTCCGGTTTCACGAGCTGCCGATGACGCCGCCCCGGGTCTGGAAAGCGCTCCGGTCAGCCGGGGGAGCCGGCGAGACCCCTGCGTAGACTGCGACCGTGACACCGCTCGATCGAGCACGGACGATGGTCGACTCGTACGCGGCCGAGCTGCGTACGGAGATTCCCGACGGCGCGCTGCTCTTCGATGCGCATACGCATGTCGGCAGCGACATCGATGGCATGGTGTGCGGATACGAGGAGCTCACCGCGACACTCGACCGGTACGGCTTCTTGCGTGCATTCACCTTCTGCCTGGACGAGCCCGACCGCGAGCCTGCTTTCACCGCTGCGAACGACCGCACACTTGCGCACGCGGAGCGCTCCGGTGGTCGGCTGATTCCGTTCGTACGGCTCGACATGACCGAACGGCCGCTCGAGGAGGCACGCCGGTGCCTCGACCTTGGCGCGAGGGGGATCAAGCTCCATCCGCGTGCGCAGGCGTTTGCCCTCGATGACGAGCGTCTCGGCCCGGTCTTCGAGCTCGCGGTCGAGCGCTCGGTGCCGATTCTCATCCACGGCGGTCGCGGGCTTCCGCCGATCGCGGAGAACCTCGAGCGGCTCGTTCGGCGCTGCGAAGGGGTGCGTCTCATCGTCGCGCACGCCGGGATCGCGGACATGGGAGGGCTCGCCGGGCGGCTGGGAGGGATCCCTGGTGTGTACTTCGACACGTCCGTCTGGAGCGCACTGGACCTGCTCGATCTCTACTGGCAGGTGCCCCCCGAGCAGATCGTGTACGCCTCCGACTACCCGTACGGTCGCCAGCCGAACTCCCTGCTCATGGCCATTCGCTCCGCGAGGCTCGCTGGGTTCGACGACAGCCAGCTGGGGGTCGTGCTCGGTGAGAACGCGCGCCGGATCGCGGATGGCGAGCCGCCTCTCCCACTGACGGCGCCCAGAGCGGCGACGACACTCGCGCAGCCGCTGACCTTCGCGCGGATTCACCAGTACATATCCATGGCGGTTCCGATGCTCTGGCTGCGCCAGCGAGATGCGATCGGCGCCCTCGGGCTGGCCGTCAACGCGTCGCGGGAGCGAAACGGGCACGAGGAGGAGGCGGAGCGCATCCAGGAGCTCTTGACTGCGGCTCAGGAGCTCTGGCGCGCGGGAGGGGAGATCGAGGACGACGACGAGCGTGTCGCGACGTTCCGCGCGGCGATCCAGCTCATCAACCTCGCAGACCTCGTCACGATCACGACGCGCGCCTGAAGCACTCGACGGTGTGGTCCGAGACCATGCCGACCGCCTGCATGAAGGCGTAGATCACGGTCGGACCGACGAAGCGAAACCCGCGGCGCTTCAGGTCCTTCGAGATCGCCTTCGAGAGCTCGGTCTCGGCAGGGAGCTCGGAGAGCGAACGCCAGCGGTTGACGATCGGCGCTCCGTCGACGAATGCCCAGAAGTACGCGTCGAGACTGCCGAGCTGCTCCTGCACCTCGAGGACACGCAAGGCGTTGTTCACGGTGGACTCGACCTTCAGCCGGTTCCGCACGATCCCCGGGTCGGCGAGCAGCCGCTCGACGTCCGTAGACGTAAACCGGGCCACGATCGCCGGGTCGAAGGTCGCGAATGCGAGCCTGTACCCCTCTCGCTTGCGGAGGATCGTAGACCACGAGAGACCCGCTTGTGCTCCCTCGAGCGTGAGCATCTCGAACAGGTGGCGGTCGTCGTGCGAGGCGACTCCCCACTCCTCGTCGTGGTAGGCGAGCATGAGCTCGTCCGCTCCGGCTGCCCACTCGCACCGCTTAAGCTCCGCCATCGGCCGATAGGATCGCACGCGATGCGTGCCCTCCTGCTCGCTATCGCGGCTCTCGCGCTCGCGACCGGCTGCGGTGGCGGTGACGACTCGAGCGAGACGACGACGGGCGCGAGCGGCGAGTGCGTGAGTGTCGATGCGCCTGAGGCACGCGATCCCGGCTCGAGGGACGCGCCGAGCGATCTGCTCGAGGCAGGAAGGAACTACGCGCTCACATTCGAGACGAGCTGCGGGTTGTTCACGGTGACCCTGGACACGGAGCTGGCGCCGAACACGGCCGCGTCGCTCGTGGCTCTGGCGCGCGATGGCTACTTCGACGACACGATCTTTCACCGCGTCGTTCCCGACTTCGTGATCCAGGGGGGCGATCCAACGCAGTCAGGCTCGGGCGGACCGGGCTACTCCACCGT
>DASTEM010000256.1:0-10545 GCA_035709545.1 Gaiellaceae bacterium
TCGATCGTGAGGACGTCATCGCGCAGCTCGATGCTCGCGGGATCCAGACCGCCCGCTACCTTCCGTGCATCCATCTGCAGCGGTACATGCAAGAGCGCTTCGGCTTCGGCGTCGGCCTCTGCCCGGTCGCCGAGGAGCTGAGCTCGCGCACGCTCGCGCTTCCGTTCCACGCGCGTCTTGGAGAGGACGATCAGGCGTACGTCGCCGAGGGTCTACGGGACGCTTTGGCCGGGTAGGGCGAGATTTCCCGCCCCGCCGTAACGACACAGGGCGAGGCGCTCGCGACCTGGGCGATCTGGGTCGCGATCGCGCTGCTCGTGCTGATCACGTACAGCCGGGTCGAGCCCGCTGAGACGTATCACGTCTCCCGCGACGGGATCATCGGCGGGCTGAGTCGCGCTGCGACACTCGTGAACTTTCCGATCGCGCTCGTCGCGATCGCGCTGATCCTCGTCGCGGTCGCGGCGCTTCCTCGTGGGGCGTGGTGGGCAGCGGCACCGGCGATCGCATTCTGCGCCACGATCCCGTGGTTCAACGATCAGAGCAACCTCGATGCGCATTGGGGCAATGTCATTCCCGCCTTCGGCGTTGGGATCGCAGGCGCCTTGACCGTCGCCGCGACCCGTCGCGCGGGAGCGTCGTTCGCGCCACGGGCTCCGTG
Source organism: Gaiellaceae bacterium (assembly GCA_035709545.1). Lineage (GTDB taxonomy): Bacteria > Actinomycetota > Thermoleophilia > Gaiellales > Gaiellaceae > GMQP-bins7. The sequence goes on from DASTEM010000256.1 coordinate 662, forward strand.
GGACAGCGCGCGGCTCGTCATCGGAGTCATCGTGGTCTCGCTATCGCTCCCCTGGCTCGCGGCCGAGCTCGGGTTCCATTTCCCAGGCGACGTCTTCATGGGCGAGGAGCTGAGGCGAGAGAAGGACGGGACGCTGATCGCCGCGGTGCATCTCGGGCACCATCACGGTCAGGACGGCGCGATTCTTCTACTCACGGCACTGCTGCTGTCACGCGTCTTCGTGAAGCGAGGCGTGCTTCGAATCGGCGTCGCCGCCTATCTCGGAACGATGCTCGCCTACGGAGGCGTCAACTTTGTCGAGGATCTCTGGAACGAGCAAATCGTGAAGCGCGGCTGGGCGGACGCGAGCATTCCGTCGGCGCTCCTACCCGGCGCCAGGCCCATCTGGCTGGTGGTTCTTGTACTTGCTGCGCTGGCCACGCTGGCGTTGCTCAGGGAGGTCAGGTCGGCGTCATACTCCGCGGCATGACGAGCTCAAAGATGGTCTTCCTCGGGTTCGGCAAGTACGCGCGAGCGGACAAGATCTACGCGCTCGAGCCTTTGGTCGGAGACGAGCGAGGAGGTGGGCGACGGACGCGCGTATGGGTCGACGGCGTCTCGGCGCCGCTCGTCGCCTCGCGAACCGAGCGGACGATCCTCCACGACATGGGCCACGAGGGCGGCGACTCGGCACTTCTCGACGGTGCGATAGACCTGGCCGAACGTCTTGCTTCCGCGGCTGAGGAAGGCCGTGTCGATCTCGGTGACCTCGGTCGCCGCGCACGGCGCCTGCTCGAAGCGACAGCGCGGCCTGCCGAGGCCGAGCAGCTGTTCTGACCGAGGCGATTCAGGGGTTCTTTGCGCGGGACGCGAACGACGTCGCGCCCGAGCTGATTGGCTGGACGCTCCTCGTCGACGGCGTCGGCGGCGTGATCGTGGAGGTCGAGGCGTACGGGCCGGACGATCCGGCGAGCCACGCCTACCGAGGCAAGACGCGACGCAACGCAACGATGTTCGGACCGGCCGGGCGGCTCTACGTGTACCGCTCGTACGGGATCCACTGGTGTGCGAACGTCGTCTGCGGTGTCGCGGGGGTGGGTACGGGCGTACTTCTGCGCGCGCTCGAGCCGACCTGCGGACTGGACAGAATGCGAGCTCGCCGGAGGCTCGACGATCCCACGCTCCTCTGCGCCGGGCCCGGGCGTCTGACGCAGGCGCTCGGCCTCACCAGCGAGCACGACGGCCATCGGTTGGATCGTCTCCCGTTCGCGCTCTCTCCGGGCGGCGCGGCGGACGTCGTCGCGGGGACGCGTGTCGGAATCTCGCGAGCCGTCGAGCGGCCTTGGCGCTACTCGCTCAAGGGGTCTTCGTACGTGAGCCGTCCCCGACCACGATCTTGACGCGGAGCCCGGGCGCAGCCGCGACACCGGGGTTCGGGAACTGACGGACGACGGTTCCCATATGCCCCGTCGCGCTGACGACACGTGCTCGTAGCTTCAGACGTGCAACCTCGCGCTGGACGTCCTCGAGGCTCGAGCCCACGAAGTTCGGGAGCAGGCCGTACTGGGCCTTCGACACCCAGATCGTCACCGTGTCGTGTGCGGAGAGCCCGCCGGCCCGGGGGTCTTGCCTCACGACGAGCCCTGGCACCCTGCCCGGTTTCGCGGGCGAGTACGCGATGTTCGCCTCGAGCGGCTGCTCGGCGAGACGCGCGGCCGCTCCCTCCGCCGTCAGTCCGATCACGAGCGGGACGGCCACCTCGTTAGGCTTGCAGTCGGCCTCTTCTTCGGGGCTACGCCCCGAGAAGTACACGAGCAGTCGTGACCCACGGCAGTAGCCGTTGTCGAGCCGCCACTTGCCGCCGCGGTTCACGACCCAGGTCGAAGAACCACCGAGGTACGGCGCGGGATCGAACGTCCGATCCTCGTCCGGCTCGACCTTCGAGACGAACGCCCGCCAGATCTCCGCCGGGAGTGTTCCACCGGTCACTGGAGCACCCCCGAACTCTGTCGTCATGGCTCGAAGCCGATCGGGATAGCCGACCCACACCGCGACGGCGAGCTCCGGCGTGTAGCCCACGAACCAGGCGTCTGCGTAGTTGTCAGTCGTGCCGGTCTTTCCCGCCACGCTGCGGCCGGGGATAGCCGCACGCGTTCCGGTGCCTGATTGCACGACGTCCTCGAGGATTCCGGTCAAGAGCTCGGCCTCACCTTCCTCGAGAACCTGCGTGGGGATCGGAGAGTTCACGTCGACAGCGCCCGTCGTAATTCGCTCGACCTGCTCGACGACACGCGGGCGGTCGCCGAAAAACGAGCCGTCGACGCGCCGTCCGCCGTTCGCGATCGTCGCGTACGCGCGTGTCATTTCGAGCGGGTTGACGGCGACCGACCCGAGCCCGATCGAGAAGTACGCATCGAGCGGGCTCCGGATTCCGAGCTTGTGCGCGGTGCGCACGATCGCCTTCGGCCCGACGACGTCGGTCAGCTGCGCGTACACCGAGTTGTCGGAGGAGACGAGCGCGCGAGCGAGGCTGACCCGGCCGAGGTACGTGTGGTCGTAGTTCGTGACCGTCCAGATCCGGTCGCCCGCATCGATCGAGACCTTCTTCGACTCGATCTCCGTCAACGGCGAGATTCCCTCTTCCATTGCCGTCGCGAGCACAATCGGCTTGAACGCCGAGCCCGGCTGTCGCTCCGCCTGGGCGGCGAGGTTGAACTGGCTCTCGCGGAAGTTGCGCCCACCGAACATCGCCTTCACCGCACCCGAGCGCGGGTCGATCGCGACGAGCGCAGCGGCCGGGCCGTCCGGATTCCGAAGGACCTTCTCGATCGCTGCCCGTGCCTGCAGCTGGAGGTCCATGTCGATCGTCGTCGTCACCTTCAAACCACCGCCGAAGACCCGCCCCGCTCCGTACTTCGCAACGAGCTCGTCCTTGACGTAGTTGAGGAAATACGGAGCGGGGCCTTGCGTACCCGGCAGGCGAACCTCCTCTGCTGACGGCAGGGGGGCGGCGTTGGCGCTCGCGAAGTCCGACCGCGTGATCTTCCCCTGCTCGAGCATCATCGTGAGCACGTGTTTCCGGCGGGCCGTTGCGTTGCGCGGATTCGCGGTCGGGTCGTACCGGGCCGGGTCGGCGGGAATCCCGGCGAGTAGGGCTGCCTCATGGAGCTCGAGATCCTTCGCGCTCTTCTTGAAGTACGTGCGCGCGGCCTGCTGGATGCCGTAGGCGCCGTTCCCGAAGTAGATCGTGTTGAGGTACGCCGTGAGGATCCGGTCCTTCGTCCACTTCTGCTCGAGCTGCCACGCGAGAGCTGCTTCGCGCACCTTGCGTGCGAGCGTGCGCTCGTTGCGGATGTATGCGTTCTTCACGAACTGCTGCGTGATCGTCGACCCTCCTTCGACGATCCCCTGGGATCGGACGTCCTGCCAGAGTGCCCGGCCCACACCTTTGAGGTCGATCCCGTTGTGCTCGAAGAAGCGCTGGTCCTCGACGGAGACGATCGCGTGGCGCACGAGCGGCGCGATGTCCTCGGTACCGACGAGGACGCGGCTCTCGTCACCACGGAGGACGGCTAGGACGGTGCGGCCGTTCGCCGCGTAGACGACGGTGTCCACGTCCGAGTGCTGAGCGGCAGGGTCGAGCGAGGGAACCTCGCTCGCAACCGCGCGGACCAGGCCGAAGGTGAACGACAACGTCGCGAGGACGAGGAGGACGCACACCAGCGCCGCAAGACGTCTCTTGCGAACTCGGCGCCGCGGTCGCGGCGTCCCCGTCACTCTCCGAACCCGCAAGGGGCGAAGTGTTGCAGTCAGACGGGGTTCGAGGCGACGATCGGTGACGTCGTGGGGGCGTCAACGCCGCCTGCCTGCTCGATCGTCACAGCGACGACGTCTCCCGCGCGAACCGTGCCGTCGAGGCGCTCGAGCTCCGCGCCCTCACGGCCGGAGAACAGGCCCGCGCGATTGGCGGAGGCGATGTCGCCTCCTGGCACGATCCACATCTCGTAGGTCTTGCCGGCCGGGGCGGGATCCACACCGTGCAGGACGAGCACGGCTTCTCCGCGCTGACTTACCACCAGTTGACCCTCGCCCGCCTGGAGCGACACCGTGCGTGCACTCGGGTCGACGAGCACCGCGGCCGCTGCGCGCTCCCGCTCGAGCGCTGCGCGTGCGTCGTCGAGCTCACTGGACAGGCCCGACGCCCACAACCCGATTCCGAGTGCGACGACCGCTGCGATCGATGCGGCGGCCGCCAGCACGGGTACGGCCCGCCGCCTGGGCTCGAAGGGCACGACGTTCTGCGGCGGCTCGGCGCGTACGTCCGCAAGGATGCGCTCGCGAAGGTCCGCGCTCGGCTCCGGCCCCGATGCAGCGACCGCGAGGGCCGCAGTCGTCTCCCAGAACGACGCCAGCTCCTCCTGGCAGTGCTCGCAGCTCGAAAGATGCGCCTCGAAGGCGCGGCGCTCGTCGGCGTCGAGCGCGTCGAGTGCGTAGCCCGCCGTCAGCTGGTGAATTCCGGCTTCCATGATCCTTCCTGTGCGGAGTCGTCGAGCAGCTCGCGCAGCCGCGCGAGGCCGGCGAACATCCTGCTCTTGACGGTCCCCAAGGGCACGCCGAGCCTATCCGCGAGCTCGGATTGCGAGAACCCGCCGTAGTAAGCGAGCTCGATGGCCTCACGCTGGACGTCGGGGAGCAGCTTGAGCGCAGACTGCACGCGCTCTCGCTCGAAGCGGAGCCATGCGGCCTCCTCAGGTCCGGAGGCTTCGCTCTCGTGCACCGCAGGATCGTCGGCAAGCGGCTCGGCGCGTCGGCGCTCTTCACGCCGCACGAGATCCACCGCGCGTCGGTGGACCAGGGTGAGGATCCACGTGCTCGCCTTCGCGCGCTCGGCTCTGAAGGACGCTGCGGTTCTCCAGACGGCGAGGAATGCCTCTTGCACGGCGTCCTCCGCGTGGCGCTCGTCGCGGAGCACGCGAAGAGCGAGACCGTAGGCGGTGCGCCCGACACGGTCGTACAGCTCGGCCAGGGCGAGCTCGTCGCCACGCGCGACCATTGCCACCAGGGCCTCGTCGGAAAGGTGGGTGTGCTGCTTGCGCATCGCGAACCGATCCTGTGGCGCAGGCAACGCTAACACGGTGGGGGCAACAACCTCCATCGCCGTGTTTCGCCGAATGTGGCATTCCGGTTCAGATTCGGCGGTTTGCGAACCGGTCTTGGCACACCCGCGAACAAGAGCCGTTCCCGATCACGAAATCAGAGAGGAGTTCAGATGCACAAAGGGATCACCGCCGTCGCCGCGGTCGGACTGCTCGCCGCAGCCGCCGTCGTCGGCGCCGCGACGCTCGGGCCTGGGAACGGCACGGCATCGAGCCACAGGGAGGCTCCGCTCATCGCGGAGGACCCGTCCGCCGACCTCACGGACCTCTATGCGTTCCGGAGCCCGGACAAGCCGAACACCGTCACGATTCTCGCCAACGTCATACCCGGCGAGGATCCCGGTGCCGGGCCGAACTACTACTCGTTCTCTCCGAACGCGCGTTACAACCTGAAGGTCGACACCGACGGGGACGCGCGCCCCAACGTCACGTACCGGTTCGCCTTCACGACGAAGACGGGCCCGTTCTTCCTCGGTGACACCGCACAGCCGTACACGGTCACGCGGATCGCCGGCGGCAAGGAGCGCGTGGTCGCGCGGGGGACGACTCCGCCGAACAACATCGGACCTCGCTCGACCCCGAAGTACCGGGCGCTCGCCGCGAAGGGCGTCGTGTCCATCGCCGGCGGCGGCAGGGCATTCGCCGGTCAGCGCGACGATCCGTTCTTCGCCGACATCGGCGCGATCTTCGATCTCGTCGCGATTCGCAAGGGCACCGGCAACATGGGCGGCGGCAAGGACTTCTTCGCCGGGTACGGTGTCCACACGTTCGGCGTGCAGGTCCCGATCGCGGGCCTGAACGCGAGGAACAAGATCATCGGTGTCTGGTCCTCCGTCGAGCGGCGCAAGGTGACGACCCGGACCACCTCCGGCGCGAACGAGTCCGGTGGCTGGGTTCAGGTCAACCGCCTGGGCAACCCGCTCGTGAACGAGGTCATCATCCCGACCGGTCTCAAGGACTCGTGGAACGGGCTCCAGCCCTGGCAGGAAGGCCGCTTCCGCAAGTACTACGACGAGCCGATCCTGGCTGCGGTCATCAACAAGCTGTACAACCTGGGCGCTCCGACGACGGATCGCGACGACCTCGTCGCCGTCCTCCTCACGGGCGTCCCCAAGCTCAACTTCACGGGCGACCGCCTCGCCGACGTGCTCCGCCTGAACCTGGACATCCCCGTGACGAAGAACCCGAACCGGCTGGGCGTCCTTGCCGGTGACAACCAAGGCTGGCCCAACGGCCGACGCCTGGGTGACGACGTCATCGACATCGCCGAGCAGGCTGTGGGCGGGTTCCTCAAGGGGACGAAGCTCCCGCTGGGCGACGGTGTGAACGGTGACGACCAGAAGCTCCTCGGATCGTTCCCGTACATCGCCGATCCGCAGTCGGGCTTCGACAACACGAAGGGCAAGTAGATACCTCTCGCAGGAGCCGGGCACTGGCTCGGCTCCTGCGAACCGTCCCGGCCTCTGCGTCGAACAACTCGCGTGAAGCGCCTCGCAATCGCCCTCGTCGCCGTCGCCGCTGCGCTCCTTGCACCCTCGGCGGCGAACGCGCATCCGCTTGGAAACTTCACCATCAACAAGTACGCGGGCATCGAGATCGCGGGCAGCGAGATCTACGTTCGGTACGCGCTCGACCTGGCCGAGATCCCGACCTACCAACTCGGAGCCGATGTGAGGAAGCCGGACTACCCGAACCGGCTTGCGCAGAAGCTCGAGCTCACGCTCGACGGACGCCGGGCGTCGCTGCGCGTTATCGAGAAGCGCGTGACCTCGCGCCCCGGGGCGGGCGGTCTCGCGACGCTCCGGCTCGACGTCGTGTATCGCGCGTCGAGAACGGGAGCGGCGCTCGCTTTCGAGGATCGCGCCTTCCCTGGCAGGATCGGCTGGCGAGAGGTCACGGTCGTGGCCCGCGACGGCGCGCGCCTTGTCGCCTCGAACGTCGCCTCGACGAGTGAGAGCAACGTGCTGCGCTCCTATCCTGACAGCCTCCTGCGCTCGCCTCTCGACGTCTCGAGTGCGACCGCGACCGTCACGCCGGGGGGCTCGGAGGCAGCACCGCCGACGATCTCGCGCTCGGCTGCACCGGAGCACACAGGTGGCGGCTTCGAGTCGCTCATCGAGCAGGGCGAGCTTTCGGTGGGCGTTCTTCTGCTGTCGTTCCTCGTTGCGGCCTTCTGGGGAGCTGCGCACGCGCTGACTCCGGGGCACGGAAAGGCTCTCGTCGCCGCGTACCTGGTCGGTACTCGCGGAACGCCTCGGCACGCGCTCATGCTCGGCGGCACGGTCACGATCGCCCACACCGCGGGCGTCTTCGCGCTCGGGCTCGTGACTCTCGCCCTGTCGCAGTTCATCCTGCCGGAGCAGCTGTACCCGTGGCTCACGCTCGTGTCCGGCGTTCTCGTCGTCGCGGTCGGAGCAGGCGTTCTCCGGCAGAGGCTTCGCGCGCGCAGTTCGGGCGCCGGCCATCACGGCCACGGCCACGATCACCACGACCACGATCACCACCACGACCACGGTCACCACCACCACCACCACAAGCAGCTCTCCTCGAAGGGCATCCTGGGCGTCGGCGTCGCAGCGGGTCTGCTCCCGTGTCCGTCGGCGCTCGTCGTATTGCTCTCGGCTATCGCGCTGCACCGCGTCGGGCTCGGCCTTGCCCTCATCGTCGCCTTCAGCGTCGGTCTGGCTGCAACCATCACGGCGATCGGCCTCGTTGCCGTGTTCGCGCAGCGGGCGTTCGGCCGGTTCTCGCTGAACGGACCGCTAGTAAAGGCGCTCCCCGCGGTCAGCGCGGCGCTCATTCTGGTGGTCGGTGTCGTGATCACGGCTCGCGCAATCCCGGGCGTCATCTGACCCGAACCGATCTCACGCCCGGGTCGAACAAGGGGCATGTTCGGGATCGACGACTGGATCGCGGGACTGTCCGAAGATGCGTCGATCTCTGTCGTTCTCTTCGTTGCCGTCATTCTCGGTCTCCGGCACGCACTCGACCCGGACCACCTCGCCGCCATGACGACGCTCGTCGCGTCAGGGCGCGAGCACGCCGCGCGATCCGCGGCGCGGCTCGGCGCGTGGTGGGGCATCGGACACGCGGTGACGCTGGTTGCCTTCGGGATCCCGATTCTGCTCGCCGAGCGTTTCCTGCCCGAGCGCGTTCAGCAGGGCGCGGAGACTGCGGTTGCCGCCCTCATCGTATTCCTCGGCTTGCGGCTCATCGTTCGCTGGCGGCACGGCTACTTCGATCTCCACGCGCATCCCCATCCCGAGCGCGTGCATCGACACGCGGTCCGCACGCCACTTGGCGCGCTCGGAGTGGGACTCGTTCACGGCATCGGAGGCAGCGCGGGGGTTGGCCTCCTGCTGCTGGCCGCGATCCCTTCCGAGACCATCGCGGTGGCTTCGTTGCTTCTGCTTGCCCTCTTCACAGCGGTGTCGATGACGGTGGTCACCGTCGGTTTCGGTCTCACGCTGACGGCCCGCCCGGTCGCTGCAGTCTCGAACGCGGTCATGCCTGCTCTCGGAGCCGCCAGTCTCGCGTTCGGCGTCTGGTACGCCGCGGCGGCATGGAGCCTCGCGTCCTACCCGTTCTGATCGCAACCTGAAGGTTAAGACGGCCGCAAGCTTTGCGCGCTCGAATGAGGAGCATGCCCGGGCGATGCCCGGCGTTCATCGAGGAGAGGAGAGCGATGCGCACGTTTCTCGCGCTCGCCGTAGCGGCGCTCTCGCTACCGGCGCTTACCCTTGCCGGCGGGCAGGCAATGAGTCCCGTCGTGTCGGCGAAGTTGAAGGGCTCGAACGAGGTGCCCGTCGCCGGCGACCCCAACGGAGCCGGCTTCGTGGTCGTCACGTTCAACGCGAACAAGGGAACGGCGTGCTGGAAGTTCAAGGGTGTGAAGGGGGTCGCAGCGCCGAATGCTGCGCACATCCACAAAGGGAGGAAAGGGACCGCCGGTCCGGTCACGATCGCGTTCGGTGCGACCTACAAGGCCGCTGGGTGCGCGAAGGCTCCAAAGGCCACGATCGAGAAGATCGAGACGAACCCGAACCGCTACTACGTGAACATCCACAACGCGAAGTACCCGGCTGGCGCGCTACGCGGCCAACTCGTCGCGGGGATGGAGGGCTAGAAGCGCCCTTCAGACGCCAGCTGGAGCACCGCGAGGAAGGCCCGGCAACGACCGGGCTTTCCCAGTTCTATCTAGCCGAAGGTGAAGGCGTAGCCCTCGAGCCCGGGATCGAAGCGGAGCTCGAGTAGGCCGCGTGTGAGTCTCGGGTAGCGCGCGATCGTGTACAGGCGAGGCGTGCCCGAGACACGGACGGTCCGCACCGGCCGTCCGTCGACGAACGCCCTGACCTGTCCGCGTCCCGCGAGGACGAGGAAGATGTCGTTCGCCTGGAAGTTGAGCCGTAGCCGGGCGTCTCGTCCGGCGACGATCCGGGACGGCTCGACCGTCCACCGGCCCGAATATGCGAGCTCGTCGGTGCCGAGCTGCCGCTCGGGGAAGCTGTAGTCGGCAGGCGCGTCGTACTCGAGCTCGAGGTTCGCGAAGTTCGCGAGCCTCGCGTAGCCGAGGTACGACTCTGGTGTCGTGATGTCGCTGGGCGTCCGGTCTGCGACCTCGGTCGCACGGGTCTTCACCTTCTCTCCGAGCAGGCGGCGGATTAGGCTCTCGGTCTCGCCGTATGCGCCTTCGCCATAGTGCTCGTAGCGGATGCGCCCTGACTTGTCGATCAGGTACTTGGAGGGCCA
>DASTEM010000257.1:0-2167 GCA_035709545.1 Gaiellaceae bacterium
CTCGGCTGCGACACGAAGACGATCGACAACGCGCTCCAGCGGGTCAAGCGGAAGATCGTTGCGCACCAGAAGACGCGCGAAGTGCTCGCGTAGAGCCGCGAAGATACGAAGCCGGAGGAGGGACTCGAACCCACGACCCACGCCTTACAAGGGCGTTGCTCTACCAGCTGAGCTACTCCGGCACTCACCGGATGGTAGTCGCCCCGTCCCCGGGATTTCGCTTCCGAGCACGTCAGATACGTGCCTTCGCGCGGCGGCGTGTGCATAATCGCCGCCATGTCCGTTACGGAAGGGACTCAGGCGGAGAGAATCGCAGCAGCGCGGGCGCGTTACGTCGCACCCGGGGCAACCACGCCACGCCTCGTCGTCGCGGAGGCCGACGGCGCGCGCATCACGGATGTCGACGGCCGCTCCTACATCGACTTCGCCGGTGGGATCGGGTGCCAGAACACCGGCCACCGCAACGCCGCGGTGGTGGAAGCGGTCAAGGAACAGGCCGATCGCTACCTCCACCAGTGCTTCATCGTCGGGACGTACGAGCCGTACGTCGAGGTCTGCCGGCGTCTCGCCGAGCTGTCGCCGTGCGGTCAGGGCGAGCAGCGCTCGCTGCTCGTGAACTCCGGGGCAGAGGCCGTCGAGAACGCAGTCAAGATCGCACGCTCTGCCACCCGCCGTCCGGCGGTCGTCGTCTTCGACGGAGCGTTCCACGGGCGCACGCTTCTCGCGATGAGCATGACGAGCAAGGTGAAGCCCTACAAGGCAGGTTTCGGTCCGTTCGCGCCCGAGATCTATCGCGCGCCCGCGCCGTACCCGTACCACGGAATCTCGTCGGACGACGCGATCGCCGCGCTCGAGCACGTCTTCAAGGCCGATGTCGACCCGTCGACCGTCGCCTGCGTCGTACTCGAGCCGGTGCAGGGTGAGGGGGGCTTCATCGCGATGCCGCCCGACTTTCCCGCTCGCCTGCAGGAGCTCTGCCGTTCCCACGGGATCCTGTACGTCGACGACGAGGTGCAGTCCGGCGTCGGCCGCACGGGAACGATGTGGGCGATCGAGCAGTACGACGGCGTCGAGCCCGACATCCTCGTCTCGGGGAAGTCGATCGGCGGGGGTCTCCCGCTCGCCGGCGTCACGGGTCGCGCGGACGTCATGGACTCCGTACCGCCGGGCGGGCTCGGCGGGACATTCGGCGGCAATCCGCTGTCGTGTGCTGCCGCGCTCGCGGTTCTCGACATCGTCTCCGATCCGGAGTTCCTCGCCGGGGCGCGACAGCTCGGCGAGACTCTTCGAGGCCGACTTGATTCGCTTGCTGCACGCCACGCCGACATCGGAGAGGTCCGAGGCCTCGGCTCGATGCTCGCTTTCGAGTTCGCCGAGCGCTCGCCGGACCGGGCTTCGGCTGTCGTCTCGGCGGCTTTCGACCGCGGGCTCGTGCTCCTCTCGTGTGGCCTCTACGGAAACGTGATCCGCCTCCTGCCACCGCTGAACATCGTTCCCGACGAGCTCGACGAGGGTCTTGCCATCCTGGAGGAGTCGCTTGGCGCGTAACGGTGCGCCGGACATCAGTGTCAGAGGCCTGACCAAACGGTACGGAGATGTCGTCGCGGTCGACGACATCGATCTGGACATATCCCCAGGTGAGTTCTTCACCTTGCTCGGACCGTCGGGGTCCGGAAAGACCACGACCCTGCGCATGATCGCGGGCTTCGAGATCCCCGACGAGGGGACGATCGAGCTCGCCGGTGAGGACGTCTCGCGCCTGCCGCCGTACGATCGCCCCGTCAACACCGTGTTTCAGGACTACGCGCTCTTCCCCCATATGACGGTGCAGGAGAACGTCGAGTACGGCCTCATGGTCAAGAAGGTCAAGAAGGGCGAGCGGCGGGAGCGCGCCAAGGAGGCGCTCGACATGGTCCGCCTCGGTTCGCACGGAGCACGCAAGCCGTCTCAGCTCTCGGGCGGCCAGCGTCAGCGCGTGGCGCTCGCCCGCGCGATCGTGAACAGGCCGAAGGTGCTTCTCCTCGACGAGCCGCTCGGCGCGCTCGACCTGAAGCTCCGCCAGGAGATGCAGATCGAGCTGAAGAGCATTCAGCGCGAGGTCGGGATAACGTTCGTCTACGTCACGCACGACCAAGAAGAGGCGTTGACGATGTCGGATCGCCTCGCG
>DASTEM010000258.1:0-2869 GCA_035709545.1 Gaiellaceae bacterium
CGGCGCTCGTCTCGAACGGCTGGCCCGGAGGAGGCTTCTTCCAGGTCGAGCTCCCGGAGGAGAAGGTCGGCGTTGTCTCCGTCGCCGAGCGCGCGACGTTCCCTGGCGTTCCGTCCGAGACGCCGTTTGCGATCGTTCCGCTCGACGCGCTCGAGGAGGCCGGAGGTCCGTTGCCGACGAGCCGGCTCTACATGCGCGGGGCAAGCACTGCTGCAGTACGTCAAGCAATTGAGGAAATGGCGCCACGAGCGACGATCGAGTCTCGTTCGGCCGTCGCCACCGATCTGCGCGCCTCGCCCCTCGTAGACGGCGTCCTCCGCGGCTTCCGTGCCGCCATCCTCTTCGCCGCGCTCTTTGCCGGCCTCGCCGTCGTGCTGATGGCTCTGATCGCCGGGCGTTCACGCGCACGCGACCTGGCCCTCGTCCGCACGATGGGCAGTGCGTCGCGGGACGGGCTCGTCCTGGCTGCCGCCGAGCTTACCCCGTTCGTCGCCGCTGCACTCCTGGTCGGAATCGGCCTCGGCGTCCTCACGCCATACCTGATCGCCCCGGGGCTCGATCTCAGCTTCTACACGGGGGGCGACCCTTCCGACCAAATCGTCATCCACTGGCGCTCGGCGGCAGCGCTTGCCGCCGGGCTCATCGTCCTCGTCGGTGCGGCCGTGCTGCTCGACGGGTTGCGCGCGCGCCGCGCGCGACTCGACCGCGTCCTGCGGATCGGAGAACGCTGATGCGCGGGGCCTATCCTGGTGACGTGGAAGAGCAGACTCCAGCCTCGGTGTCGCAGCGACCGGCCTCCGCTGCGCACGCGATCGTCTGCGACAACCTCGTCAAGATCTACAAGGTCGCCGAGCTCGAGGTCGTTGCGCTGCAGGGGCTCGATCTCCTCGTCGAGCCCGGAGAGCTGATCGCGATTGTCGGCGCCTCGGGAAGCGGGAAATCCACGCTCCAGAACATCCTGGGAGCGGTCGACACGCCCACTGCGGGCCGCGTCGAGGTTGCCGGCTTCGACCTGACCAGCCTTTCCGAGCGCGAGCGGACTCTGTACCGCCGCCGGGTGGTCGGCTTTCTCTGGCAGCAGACGTCTCGCAACCTTCTTCCCTATCTCACGGCGGAAGAGAACATCGAGCTGCCGATGACGCTCGCCGGCATGACGCAGAGCCGGCGGCGCGAGCGGGTGAGGGAGTTGCTCGACGTCGTCGGTCTCGCCGGGCGAGCGCGGCATCGCCCGGACGCCCTCTCGGGCGGCGAGCAGCAGCGTGCAGGAGTGGCTATCGCGCTCGCGAACCGGCCGATCGTCCTGCTCGCCGACGAGCCGACGGGTGAGCTCGACAGCACGAGCGCGAATGAGCTCTTCGAGACGCTCCGCGCAGTCAATCGCGAGCTCGGCGTGACCTGCGTCGTCCTCACTCACGACCCGCTCGTGTCCGAGCAGGTGCAGCGCACGATCGGGATTCGCGACGGCCGCACCGCGACGGAGACCGTGCGTCGGAGGGAGCACGGGGCGGAGGGCGAGGAGCGCGTCATCGCCGAGGAGCTGGCCGTGCTCGACCGAACGGGGCGTCTGCAGCTGCCCAGCGAGTACGTCGCCGCTCTGGCGCTCCGGCACCGCGTTCGCCTCGCGCTCGAGGTGGATCACGTCGCTGTCTGGCCGGAGCGAAGCCGGGACGACGATGATCGCTGAGCCGCTCGTCGAGCTCGAGTCCGTATCGAGGGAATACCGGCTGGGCGGCAATACGGTGCACGCCCTTCGCGACGTGACGCTGGTGCTCGGGCGGGGCGAGCTCTGCGTCGTCCACGGTCGCTCCGGCTCGGGCAAGACGACGTTGCTGAACATGATCGGCGGCCTCGACCGGCCCAGCGCGGGCCGTGTGGAGGTCGACGGCCTCGAGGTCTCGACGCTCCCCGAGGACGCTCTCGTCGAGTTCCGGCGCGAGACGGTCGGCTTCGTGTTCCAGGCCTTCGGCCTGATCTCCATCCTGAGCGCGGCCGAGAACGTCGAGATCCCGCTGCGGCTGCGCCGGCTCGAGCCTGCCGAGCGAGAGGCGCGCGTCCGCGAGCTTCTGCGCCTCGTCGACATCGGCCACCGCGCCGACCACCGCCCGCCAGAGCTGTCCGGGGGAGAACAACAACGAGTCGCGATCGCGCGCGCTCTCGGAAACGAGCCGGACCTGCTGATCGCCGACGAGCCCACCGCCCAGCTCGACTCGCAGAGAGCTCGAACCATCATGGGCTTGTTGCGCAAGCTCGTCGACGAGCGCGGCGTCTCGGTGATCGTCGCCACCCACGATCCGATCCTGATCGGGATGGCCGACCGAGCGGTCGAGCTGCGCGACGGCAGCGTCGTCGCAGACAGCGACACATCGCGGGCGACGGCCGCCGACGCGAATGCAAAGAGCCAATAAGCAGCTCGGCCTACGTCACGCCCGAGTAGAAGCCGTCAGACGCCGACGACCTGAACGAGCCAGCGCCGGTCGCGCTCGCGGTCGAGCTCGAGGAAGAGCACCCGCTGCCATTGCCCGAGCGCGAGCTCGCCCTCGCGTACGGGTATCGACTCGCCGGCCGGACCGAGAAGCATGGACATGCAGTGCGCATGGCCATTGCCGATCTCCATGTCCTCCTCGCAGACGTTCTCCGTGCGGCGATCCCAGTCATCGTGAGCGTAGTAGTGCTCACTCGGCACGAGTCGCTTGAGGAGCACCGCGAAGTCCTCGAGGAAGCCGCGCTCCCACTCGTTCACCCGCACCGAGCAGGTCGTGTGGGGCGAATAGACCGAGCAGATGCCGTCGGAGATCCCGCTCTGTCGTACGGCCTCCTGAACCTCCTCGGTGATGTCGGTGACGGTCAGGCCGCCGGCGGTGCGGATCTG
>DASTEM010000259.1:0-8118 GCA_035709545.1 Gaiellaceae bacterium
ATCGAGTCCTCGATGCGCCCCGCGAGAAGGTTGAGCCTTCGGCCAGGGTCATCCTCGATCGCGAGCAGCCGCTTGAAGGTGAGGGCCTCGCCGAACACGGAAGCGGTCTCGGCAGTCGTCAGCGGAGTGTTCGCGTTGTACAGCCCAAGAGGCTGCGCGAGGTATCCGTGCAAGCCGTGGCCGAGCTCGTGAGCGAGGGTGAGAATCGAGCGGCGCTCGCCGGTGAAGTTCATGAAGACGTATGGGTGTACTCCGGGCACAGTCGTCGCGCAGAACGCGCCGGGGCGCTTGTTCTCACGCACGGGCGCATCGATCCAGCTCTCGCGGAAGAAACGCTGGACGATGTCGCCGACATCGCTCGAGAAGTCGGCGTAGGCGTCGAGGACGATCTGACTTGCCTCGGCCCAGGAGGACTTGGTCGGGTCCTCGCCGATCGGCGCCATCCGGTCATAGAACGACAGCCGGTCGAGACCGATAAGTCGAGCCTTCAGCCTGTAGTACCGCTGCACGAAGTCGTAGCGCGAGACGGCGGCGTCGACGAGCGCCCGCACCGCTTCGTCCGTCGTGTCGTTGCGCAGGTTCCGAGCGGACAGCCAGTTCTCGTACCCGCGCAGTCGGTCGTCGATCGACTTGTCGACGACGATGGTGTTGAAGATGAACGTGCGCGTCCGAAGACCTGGCTCGAGCGCGATCGTCACCGCCTCGGACGCGCGTCGCCGCTCGTCCCGGTCGCCCGAGTAGAGCTTCGCCATGGCCTCTTCGAAGCTGATCTCTGCCCCATCGAGATCCACCTTGAGAGCGCCGAGAAGCTCGTCGTAAAGCCGATCCCACGCGCTCACCCCAGAGACCGACTTCTCGGTCATGATCTTCTCCTCGGGCTCCGTGAGGATGTACGGCCGGAACTTCCGGACCGAGCGCAGCCAGTGATCCCAGCGCTCGAGCGTCGTATCGGCGAGGAGCGCATCGGCTTGGGCATCGTCGAGATCGGCCAGCTCGAGCCCGAAGAACAGCAGTTGCGTCTCGATGACGGCGCCCTTCTCGGTCAACCGCGCTAGGAGCGCTCCGCGCTGCGAGTCGGCCATGTCCGTCGAGAACCAAAGGTGCGCGTAGTAGATCGCGCGCGTGAAGATCGAGTCGATTCGCTCGCGCTCGTCGATCGCCTCGACGAGCTCGGCTGCGCTCAGCTCGGCGATTCGGCCGTAGTACCGTTCGCGGAACGCAGCCGCTGCCTCCTCGACTTCCCGTACGTGCTGCTCGATGCGTGGGTCGTGGCCGCTCTCGTACAGGTCGGAGAGATCCCACGCAACGTCTTCCGCACCCGTCAGCTCAGTCGTCGTCATGTCGCCGGACGCTACCTGAGCGCCGAGTCACGTAGCTCTTGCGGCTCCGTCACCGGAGCACGGCACGCGAAATGCTCGCAGACGTAGACCGCCGGCTTGCCGTCCACCGCCCCCTTGCCGCGAAGGAGCGGGACGTCATCCGAGGGCCCGACCGCGACGACCGTGTTCGGCTCGAACGGCGCGAGCGCCACGCGTGCGACGGGCGCCTCGACCGGTCCGATCACCGCGATCTCCCGCGGCGGGCTGAACCAGAGATCGAGGCCGCAGAGCGCCCACGCAAACGCCCCGGGGGCGCGCCGCAGGGCCGGCTCGACGAGACGGAAGACCGAGACCGCACGGCGCTCGAGCTCGTCGTCCCCCCAGATGCGGGAGATGCGCAGCAGCACGAGCGCGAGCATCGAGTTTCCCGACGGTATCGGCGTGTCCTGGAGCTCCTTCGTGCGCGGCACGCGTGGGTCTCCGTCCGCGGGCGAGAGGAAGAAGCCACCGCGCTCGGCATCTTCGAAGAGCTCGATCGCGAGGAGCGCGAGGCGACGCGCCTCGAGGAGCCAGCGCAGCTCGCCGGTCGCGACGTGCAGCTCGATCAAACCGTAGGCGGAGCTCGCGTAGTCGTCGAGGTAGCCCGATCCGCTCGCGCGGCCGTCTCGTCGCGAGCGCAGCAGTCCCCCTTCGTCGTCCGAGAGCGGGCCGAGAAGGAACTCCCCCACTCCGCGGGCAGCCCGGAGCCAGTCGTCGCGCTCGAGCCGATACGCAGCCTCGGCGATAGCTGCGAGCGCGAGCCCGTTCCAAGACGCGAGCGCCTTGTCGTCCCGAAACGGCTGCACTCGCCGCGCACGCTCGGCGAGCACGTGCGCCCGGAATGCGGGCTCGAGCTCGCCGCGGACGATGAGCCGACCGTGCTCGAACGGCTCGAGTTTGTCGTGCGACAGCCCCACCGCGGCCGCCTCCTCGTGCGTCCAGGTGTACGTGAGGCCCTCGACACCCTCGGTGTCGGCGTCCTGAGCCGACGCGAGTCCACCTTCGGGAAGCGCCAGCTCACGGAGCATGTAGTCGATCGACTCCTCGACGACCTCGCGATACCGCTCGCGCCCGGCGACGACCCAAGCGTGTAAGTAGGCGGACACCAGCACCGCGTTGTCGTAGAGCATCTTCTCGAAGTGCGGAACGAGCCAGCGATCGTCGACCGAGTAGCGATGGAAGCCTCCGCCGACGACGTCGTACATCCCGCCGGCCGCCATCCCGTCGAGCGTGGCCGTGACCATGGCAAGCGACTCGTCGTCTCCCCGTCGGAGAAGAAACTCGAGCGTCGAGGCCGGCGGGAACTTCGGCGCGCGCCCGAATCCGCCGAAGGCGGGCTCGAACGTACGGGTGATGCCACGACTCGCGTCGGCAAGTAGCGCCGCGGTCAGCGGCTCCGCGGATGGGGGCGCCTTCGCGACGCTTCGGAGGGCGTCGTCGATACGGCTCGCCTGCCGGTCGACGTCTTGACGGCGCTCGCGCCAGGTCTGCGAGACAGCGCGTAGGACCTCGCGAAAGCTCGGCATCCCGTGCCGTGGCTCGGGCGGGAAGTACGTGCCCGCGTAGAACGGCTTCGCGTCGGGGGTCATGAACACGGTCGTCGGCCAGCCACCCGACTGCGTCATCCCGACCGTCGCCTCCATGGTCACGGCGTCGACGTCAGGGCGTTCCTCACGATCGACCTTCACGTTCACGAAGAGCTCGTTCATGAGCGCCGCGGTGGCCCCGTCTTCGAAGGACTCGTGCGCCATGACATGGCACCAGTGGCACGAGCTGTAGCCGACCGAGACGAGCAGCGGCTTGTCCTCGGCCTGAGCGCGCGCGAATGCCTCGTCGCCCCACGGGTACCAGTCGACGGGGTTCTCGGCGTGCTGGAGCAGGTATGGAGACGTAGAGCCGGCGAGACGGTTCATCTCGGGCAGGGTATGCGCCGGGCCAGATCGGCGGCCCGCATCCTGGAGCCCGGCTCCAGCCGGGCTCCCGCCGTTCCCCCGAGTGGTGCCGGACACGACGGCAGGGCTCGGGCTGAAGCCCGAGCCCAGTTCTCAGCCGGCAAGACGCCTGCGCTGGCGCCAGTGTCGGACAAGCTCGACGACGAGCCCCGCCGTCAGCGCGATTCCTAGCGCGAGGAGCACGCCCCAGAAGGGGTGATTCTCGAACGTCCGGCCGAAGAGATACCCGAGCAGCGCTCCGTACGTTCCCCAGATCAGGCCGGCCGCGATGTCGTAGACGATGAAACGCCGCCACGGAAGCGAGTGCACGTACCCGGCCGAGAACGTAACTGCCGTGCGTCCGCCTGGGATGAACCGCGCGAGCACGATGATGTAGGCACCGCGCTCGTCGAGTGTGCGCTCGGCCCATTCGAGGCGCTTGTGCGCCTTCTCGCTGCGGAACCAGCGTTTGACCGTCTTCTCCCCCACCCAGGCGCCGATCCCGAACGAGATGTTGTCGCCCACGATGGCGCCTGCCGCGCCCGCGAGCGCGACGAGCGGCAAGCTCAGGTCGCCGGAACCCGCAAGGCTGCCGCCGATGACGAGCACCGTCTCGCTCGGCACGAGCGGAAAGAACGCATCCAGCATGGCGATGAGGAAGATGAGCGGGTAGCTCCACCACGCGTCGGAGATCCAATCGGCGATCTGGTCGAAGTCGAGCCAGTTCGGCATCCGCGCATCCTCGCAGAGCGTGATGATTCGCCCCATGCCCTTCCTCCCGCTCGCGGGCATGCGCGTTGTCGACGTGACCACGTCCATAGCCGGCCCGTACTGCGCCGAGATCCTCGGCGCGCTCGGCGCCGACGTCGTCAAGGTCGAGCGACCGGACACGGGAGACGACGGCCGCGCCTGGGGGCCTCCGTTCTGGAACGGCGAGAGCGCGATGTTCCTCTCCGTGAACGCGGGGAAGCGGTCACTGGCCGTCTCGCTCGCGGACGAGCGCGGGCGGGAGATCGTGCTCCGGCTGGCTGCCTCAGCTGACGTCTTTCTCCAGAGCCTGCGGCCTGGCCTCGCCGAGCGCTCGGGTCTTGGGCCTGAGGCCGTGCTCGCTCGCAACCCGCGGCTTGTCTACTGCTCGGTCGGCGCATACGGACGCGTAGGACCGCTTTCGCACGAGCCCGGCTACGACGCGCTGATGCAGGCCGCCGGGGGTCTCATCAGCATGACGGGCGAGCCCGGGCGTCCGGGAGCACGCATCGGCTCGTCCCTGATCGACATGGGGACCGGGATCTGGTCGGCGCTCGGCATCGTCGCCGCGCTCCTCGAGCGAGAACGCACGGACAAGGGTGCGGTGGTGGACACGTCGCTCTACGAGACGGCGCTCGCCTACATCGGCTACCACCTCGTCGGCTATCTCGCGGACGGAACCGTGCCGTCGGGGCAGGGCACGGTCTTCCCGATGGTCGCGCCCTACCAGGTCTTCCCAACGCACGACGGCGAGTTGATGATCGCCGGCGGCAACGATCGGCTGTTCGCGCTCCTCTGCGATGCGGTCGACCTGCCCGAGCTCGCCTCCGACGAGCGCTTCCGCACGAATCCTGACCGGGTCCGAAACCGCGAGCAGCTCGTGGAGATTCTGTCCGCGCGGCTTCGCGAGCGAGGCACGGCGCAATGGCACGAGCAGTTGACGAGCGTGGGCGTCCCGGCCGCGCCGGTCGCGGACGTCGCCGACGTCATCGCGTCACCGCAGACCGAAGCGATCGGGCTGCTGCAGCCCATCCCGCATTCGGACATCCCCGATCTTCGGCTCCCCGCACTCCCGCTCTCGTTCGACGGCGAGCGCGCCGAGCACCGCTCCCCACCGCCTCGCGTCGGCGAGCACACTTCCGATGTCCTGCGGGAGCTCGGCTACTCAGAAGACGAGATAGACGAGCTCGAGAACGCAAGCGTCGTGCGGCTCGCGAACGCCAACTAGGCTGACGGACCGATGGCCCACGTATCGCCCTCGTTCTCGGCCACTCTGCGCGTGCGACTCGCCGACACCCCGGGATCCTTCGCGCGACTCGCGGAGGCAATCGGAGCGGTAGGAGGCTCTCTCGGGTCGATCGACATCGTGCGTGTCGAGCGCCGGCACAAGGTGCGAGACGTCACGGTCTCTGCGTCAAGCGACGAGCATCTCCACCGCATCGCCGAGGCAGCTCGATCGGTGGAAGGCGTCGAGGTCCTCCGCATGTCCGACCGAACCTTCCTCATGCACCTCGGCGGGAAGATCGAGATCCGCTCCAAGATTCCGTTGAAGACGCGTGATGACCTGTCCATGGCGTATACGCCCGGCGTCGCGCGCATCTCCCAGGCCGTGGCCGACGATCCCGCGGCGGCGTGGAATCTGACGATCAAGCAGAACACGGTCGCCGTCGTATCCGACGGGACCGCCGTGCTGGGCCTCGGCGATATCGGGCCCGAGGCCGCGATGCCCGTCATGGAGGGGAAGGCACTTCTGTTCAAGGAATTCGGAGGAGTCGACGCCTGGCCGATATGCCTCGCCACGAAGAACGCTGACGAGATCGTCGCAGTGTGCAAGGCGATCGCACCCGGCTTCGGTGGAATCAACCTCGAGGACATCTCGGCGCCGCGGTGCTTCGAGATCGAAGCAAGGCTCCGCGATGAGCTCGACATCCCCGTCTTCCACGATGACCAGCACGGGACCGCGATCGTCGTCCTGGCTGCCCTCGTGAACGCCCTCAAGGTCGTGGGCAAGCGCATCGAGGACGTGAAGATCGTGACAACAGGCGTCGGAGCGGCGGGGATCGCCACGGCGGACGTACTTCTGGCGGCCGGCGCGCGACGCCTCATCGGCTGCGATCGCGAAGGAGCGGTCTACCGCGGGAGGCCCGGGCTGGCTCGCCACAAGGAGGCCTTCGCCGAGCGGACGAATCCCGACAACCAGCAAGGAGCCGCCGATGCTGTGCTCGAAGACGCGGACGTCTTCATCGGGCTGTCCGCTCCGGGAGCAGTCACGCCCGCAGGGATCAACTCCATGAAAGCGGATGCCATCGTCTTCGCGATGGCGAACCCGACGCCCGAGGTCATGCCCGAGGAGATCGAGGGGGCCGTAGCAGTCACCGCGACAGGCCGCTCCGACTACCCGAATCAGATCAACAACGTGCTCGCGTTTCCGGGCGTCTTTCGCGGCGCCCTCGACGTACGCGCGCGGTCCATCACACGAGAGATGGAGGTCGCTGCGGCACACGCGATCGCCTCGGTGATCTCCGAAGATGACCTCGGACCCGAGTACATCATCCCGAGCGTCTTCAACAGGGACATCGGGCCGAAGGTCGCCGCCGAGGTCGCGGCCGCAGCAGAGGCGAGCGGTGTCGCACGTCGCCAGCGCTCGTAGCCCGGCTCCGTAGTTCTCCGCACCTGCTGTGCGGAACCGCCTGATACGGCGACCCCTCGCCGCGCGACATGATGCGCCCGTGTCGGAGCAGCAACCTGACGTAGCAGCGACTCCGCGGCCGCCGATCGTCGTGGAGCCGCAGGAACCGCGTCTGTTGCGACGGAGCCGGTCGGACCGGGTCATTGCCGGCGTCTGCGGAGGACTCGGCCGGTACCTCGGTGTCGATGCCGTGCTCATCCGGATCGCTGCGCTCGTGCTGATCTTCGCCGGGGGCGCCGGACTCGTGCTCTATCTGATCGGCTGGATCGCGATCCCGGAAGAGCCCGAGGCAGGGGAAGGAACGCCCAACATCGAGCCCGCCGCCGCACCGGCGGAGCGCACGGCCGGCTCGCTCGTCACCGGCCTTCTGTTCGTGCTCGTCGGCGCGTTCTTCCTCCTCGACCAGGTTTGGCCGGACGTCTTCTCGTGGAAGTACGTATGGCCGGTCGCGCTGATCGCGGTCGGCATCGCTGTCATCGCACGCGCACGACGATGACGGGACGGATCGTGTTCGGCGCGCTCCTCCTCGGCGCCGGGGCCCTCTGGCTCCTCTCGAACGCCGACGTGCTCGACCTCTCGTATCAGACGTGGATCGGGCTCATCCTCATCGCGATCGGACTCGCGATCGCGCTCACACCCCGACACCACGGCCTCCTGGTCGTCCTCGGAGTCGCGGTCACGCTCGCCGGGCTTCCCTCCCTCGTCGTCGGTGACGTCATCACCGGGGACGTCGGGAACGCGCGCGAGACGCCTGCGACGCCTGCTGAGCTCGTCCCCTACGAGCATGGAGTGGGCAAGCTCACACTCGACTTGACCTCCCCGGATCTGCGTGTGGAGGACTTGTCCGTCGAGGGGCGCATCGGAATCGGCGAGCTGCTCGTCCTCGTGCCCGATACCGCCGAGATCGTCGTCGACGCGCACGTCGGGATCGGGAACATCGACGTGCTGGGCGAGACCGAGGACGGCGTCGACGTCGATCTCGACCGCCGGATCACCGGAACGGGAGCGCATAAGATCTCGCTCGAGCTCGACGCGGGGATCGGAGATATCCGAGTCCAGCGCCGCTAACCGAGTCTGGAGCCCGCCGCACTCTGGCGACTACTCGTACGCGATCGCCTGAAGTGGGTCGAGCTTCGCGGCGCGCCGCGCGGGGAAGATCGCGGCGACGATGCCGACGAGCACCGCGGCGATCATGAACACGACGATCTGCGTCGTCGGGAACGCGAAGTCGATGAACTCCACACGCGCGATGAGGAGCACGGCCAGCACGACGCCGAGAACGATCCCGATCACTGCGCCGATCAGCGCAGTGATCACGCTCTCGTGGCGGATCATGCGACGCACCTGTCGGCGCGTCATCCCGATCGC
This sequence comes from Gaiellaceae bacterium, assembly GCA_035709545.1. Lineage (GTDB taxonomy): Bacteria > Actinomycetota > Thermoleophilia > Gaiellales > Gaiellaceae > GMQP-bins7. The sequence continues at coordinate 8,094 of DASTEM010000259.1, forward strand.
GCGCAGCATCCCGATCTCACGCGTC
>DASTEM010000260.1:0-6367 GCA_035709545.1 Gaiellaceae bacterium
TGCGCGTCTGCTCCTCGTGACGGTGCCCGCCACCGCCCTCACGCCGTCACGCGCGCAGCGCGAACCCGCTCCGGTAGACCGAATCGCGGCATCTCGAGCACCGTCAACCGGCACCGTCAATGAGGCCCACCGACCCGGAGACCAGGCGCGCTTGGCCGCTTTCATTGGCTCGGAGTCTCGCAGGCCGTAGTCCGGGCGTCGCACTTCCCGCAATCTGCGACAGGCCAGGAATCTAGGCCTCGGCGCGCCAGTGACGAGCGAGCTCGCCGCTCAGTACCAGGTAGTGGACTTGCGAGCCCTTTGGTCGGATTAATGTCGGACGCCCGGCCCTAGCGGGCTCGACGGGGCGGTCAGTCGGATCAGTCGGACTGCCGGACGTCCGACCGAGAGAGGGCACGCAGTGGCGCCCCGGCCCGAGCACACGTCATCTAGGCCCAGGGACGATTGGAGGCGCGCGGTTCCTAGTGAACCGAAAGCGTCAGCAGCCGCCTGAGCCATCGCGGCAGCGGCACGCCGGCAAGCGCACGTCGGACTTCGATCCGGCTCAAGTCGGACCGGTGTCGATCGCTCCCTCCGCGCGCAATCGCACCACGGTGTAGTCGCTCCGCCTCGTGCAGGAGCTCGCGCTCCCGCTCCGCACCCAGCATCTTCATGGTTTCGAACATGGCCCGAGGTTCGCGCCTGCTCTCCACGCGACGTCCATGGGGTTTCCACGTCCCGTCCATGCCGGCAAGCTGCGACGCTCGACCCGCGGTCGGAGCGGTGCTACACATAGCCCAATGCAGTTCCGGGTACTCGGGCCGCTGGAGGTGGCAGAGGACGGAGTGTCTCTCCCGATCGGGCGCGGTCGCGAGCGCGCTGTCCTTGCTCTTCTCCTCGTCCGACGAAACGAGGTCATCGCGGTCGAGACTCTTGTCGACGACCTATGGCCCGAGGCTCCACCCGCAACGGCGACGAAGGTCGTCCAGAACGCTGTCTCCCGGCTTCGCCAAGTCCTGGGTGGCGACCGCATCGAGCGCAAAGGGCGGGGATACCTCCTCCGCATCGAGGACGGTGAGCTCGATCTCGACGGGTTCGAGCGGTTCATACGCGAGGCGCACTACGCCTTCGATAGAGCCGACACGGATGCAGGCTCCGCGACGCTTCGCGAGGCGCTTGCGCTCTGGCGGGGAGCTCCGTATGCAGACCTCGCCCACGAGGCCGGACTCCGCGCGGAGATTCTCCGGCTCGAGGAACGGAGGCTCGGGACTCTCGAGGAGCGATTCGATGCGGACCTCCGGCTCGGCCGCCACACAGCCGTTGTCGCCGAGCTCGAGTCACTCGTCGAGCAGCACCCACTCCGCGAGCGGCTTCGTGGGGCGTTGATGCTGGCGCTCTACAGGTGCGGGCGCCAGGCCGACGCTCTCGATACCTATAGGCACGGGAGGCGGATGCTCGTCGAGGAGCTTGGGCTCGAGCCGGGCCCGGCGCTGCGGAATCTCGAGCGAGCGATCCTCGCCCAGGACGCGTCGCTCGACCTGGACGACCAGGCAGAGCAGACGGCCAAGCGCGCGGCGGTTGACCCCGCGACACCGCGCGAGGAGCGAAAGCTCGTCACCGTTCTCTTTATGGACGCTCTCGGTCTCGCCGCGCAGCCCGACCACTCCGACCCGGAAGACGTCCATGCACAACTCCAGCCGTACTACGCGGCCGTGCGTGAGGAAGTCGAGCGTTTCGGAGGCACGGTCGACCGCTACGTCGGTGCCACGATCATGGCGGTGTTCGGCGTTCCCAGGTCACACGACGACGACGCCGAGCGGGCAGTGCGGGCGGCGCTGGCGATCATCGACCGCCTCGATCTGGACACCCGAGCAGCCGTCGAGACGGGCGAGGCGCTCGTCGATCTGGCCCGCGGGGATGCGGGGGAGGCCGTCCTTGCGGGTGAGGTCGTGACAAGCGCGGCTCTGCTGAGGGAGGACGCGCCGGTCGCGGGGGTCCTTGTCGGTGAAAGGTCCCGCCAAGCTGCGCGGACGGCGCTCGACCTCCAGGAAGCGCCGGACGTCGTCGTCCCCGGGGCGTCGGCGCCGATGCGGCGCTGGTTAGTTCAAGGCGTCCGCGCGTCCGCCCGAGCGATTCAGGCGCCGTTCACCGGGCGAGCCGTCGAGCTCCCGCTGCTCGAGCAGGCCTTTGTCCGCACCCTCCGGGAGTCGACGGTTCAGCTGGTCACGATCACCGGCGAGCCTGGCATCGGAAAGACACGGCTGGTCGCGGAGTTTCGTACTCTGCTCGAGAACCGGCAGCCCGTCCTCTGGCGCCAGGGCCGCTGCCTTCCCTACGGCGACGGAATCACGTACTGGGCGTTGGGTGAGGTGGTCAAGGCCCAGGCCGGGATTCTCGAGTCCGACGACCCTCAGCAGGCGGCTGAGAAGCTCGAGGCGGCCGCGACTGCAGTGCTCGAGGATCCGACCCACCGTGACTGGATCGTCGCAAGCCTCGCACCGCTCGTTGGGGCGGTGTCGACCTCGCCGGTGGGAGCGGACGAGCGCGCGGAGACGTCCTTCACCGGGTGGCGACGCTTCCTCGAGGCGATCGCCGTGCACGACCCGCTTGTGCTCGTCTTCGAGGATCTGCAGTGGGCAGACCCGGCGTTGCTCGACTTCCTCGACCGGCTCGCCGACTCGGGGTCGCCGGTCCCCATGCTCGTCGTCTGCACCGCCCGGCCGGAGCTTTACGACATGCGGCCGGGCTGGGGCGGCGGAAAACGCAACTCGACGGCAATCGCCCTCTCCCCGCTCTCGGAGGAGGAAACGGGACGGCTGCTCGCAGCGCTGCTGGCGCGGGCGGTCCTTCCGGGCGTGGTGCACGACGTCCTGCTGGAGCGCTCTGGAGGCAACCCTCTCTACGCGGAGGAGTTCGCGCGCATGCTCGTCGACCGGGGTATTCTCGAGCGGCATGGGCGACGGGGCGTGATCGCGCCTGGAGCCGAGATCCCCGTCCCGGAATCGATCCACGCGGTCATCGCCGCCCGGATCGATCTGCTTCCGCCGGAGCGAAAGGTACTCCTCCAGGATGCAGCTGTAATCGGCAGGGTCTTCTGGTCCAGCGCCGTTGCCGACATGCAGATGATCGACGAGGCGACCGTAGACGCCGCGCTGCGCGAGGTGGCGCGAACGGAGCTGATCCGCCCCGCCCGCGTCTCCTCGCTCAGCGACGAGGCCGAGTACTCCTTCTGGCACGCCCTCGTTCGCGACGTCGCCTACGGCCAGATTCCACGCGCCGTCCGCGCGCGCAAGCACGAAGCTGCGGCCGACTGGACCGAACGCCTCGCGGGCGACCGGGTTACGGACCACGCAGAGCTTCTGGCCCACCACTACCTACGGGCGCTCGAGCTCCGGCGTGCGGTCGGCGACGATCCCACCGCACAGCTCGAGGAACGGGCGGTCCGCTTCCTCGCGCTCGCCGGCGACCATGCACTCCAGCTCGACGTCTCCAGAGCGGAGTCGTACTACCGACGAGCGCTCGAGCTGCTCTCGAGCCATGACGAGCGCCGGCCGCGGATCCTCGCCAAGATCGCCGAAGCCGCTTGGCTGGCCGGTCGCCTCCCCGAGGCTGAAAGCGCGTACGAAGAGATCATCCCCGCCTTCCAAAGGCTGGGTGATGCTCTCGGTGCCGGGGAGGCGCTCGTCGGCCTTGTCCAGTCCCTGCGGGACCGCGGAGAGACCGAGCGGTCCAGACGCCTCCTCGCGCAAGCGTTGGCCGTGCTCGAATCGGAACCGCCAGGCCGCGAGCTTGCGCTCGCGTACCTCCACCAGGCGCGTGACGCCATGCTCGAGATCCGGCCGACCGAATGCCTCGAGGCCTCCGAGAAGGCAATTGCCATCTTCGAGCGGCTGGGCCTCGATCATCACATCGCCAGGGTGCTCCAGTTCCGCGGAATCGCTCGCGCAGAGACGGGCGACCTCGGTGGCATCGACGACCTTCGCGAGTCGCTCCGGACGAGTCTCGAGCTCGGGCTCGGCTATTACACCGTGAACGCGTACGGAAACCTCGCCGACATCCTTCTTCCCGTGGACGGTCCGGCTGAGGCGCTCGAGCTGCTCCGCGCTGGAGTCGCGTTCGGCGATGTGCGGGGAATCGCCTTCAAGGCCCGCTGGACCGAGACGGAACTGCTCCGGGCGCTCGCCGACCTCGGACGTTGGGGCGAGGTTCTCGATGTCGGGGAGCGCTTGATCTCGTGGGACGAGGAGTACGGTGGAAGCCAGATTGGCGTGATGGCGCGGATCTCCTGCGCGGATGTCCTCGCCCGTCGCGGAGACGTCGAGCGCGCTCACGCAGTCGTCGATGAGGTGCTGCTGCAGGCCCGCACCATCGGTGACGCGCAGGTCCTGGCGCCGGCGCTCGTTGTCGGCGCACTCTGCAGCGAGCAAGAGGGTCGACTCGAGGAGGTACATACCCACGTCGAGGCGCTTGCCGAGGTAGCGGCCAGGTCGCCGCTTCAGGCGTCCCTTGTGTTGCCTGACGCCGCCCGCCTTGCGAACGCGGCCGGGTTCCCCGACCTGGCCGAGAGGTTCGTGGTGCGGGCGCGCCTGGCACGAGGAGCGCGAGTGGAAGTGGCGTTGCTCACCGCACGAGCCGTGGTGGCGGAAAGCGGGCGCCGACTCGAGGAAGCGGCAGCCCTGTATGCGCAAGCCGCGGAGAGTTGGTGCTCGTGCGGCCACGTTCCCGAATACGGACGTGCGGAGCTCGGCGCCGGGCGATGCCTCGTCTCCCTTGGGCGACCGTCAGACGCTCGCGGCGCACTCGAGGCTGCGCGGTCTGTCTTCCGCGGCCTCGGCGCAGCTCCGCTACTCAGGGAAGCACGCGAGCTCCTTGAACGCGCGACAGTACTCGTTGGGTAGTCGCGGCACGCGCTTCCTCCCCGTGCTGTCGGCCTCGAATCTACGGAAGCTCGAAGGACCCGTCCGTCCCGATCTGGGCCATCATCGACGCGGAGCGCACCTGGCGTGCCCAAGACGGCGAGAAGGAGAGCGACCCTGAAGGCGCGACTCAGTCTGCGCTGGATGCGAGCGTCGAAGCTCCGTTTGAGTCGGGCGCCGAAGCGCCGGAGTAGTCTCGAAGCGGGTAGCTGTCGCGCTTTGGCGGATCCGCGACATCGAACTCATTCGGTGCACACCATGTGGCGCACACGAGGGTGCGAGTAGTGAGCGACAGCTCGCACGCGAGATCGCACGACGCGGACCTTCCAAGAGTCGGCGTCCGTACCTAAGGCGTGAGGCTTCCCGGTCTCGCATTGGCGCTGCTCGCGCTCACGGCGGCGAGCCCGCCCACCTGGGCCACGTTCCGCACGGACGAGGTCAGCATCCGCTATCCGCCCGGCTGGCACGCGACGGCGCGGCAGCTCACTCCAGTCAACTATCCCTGGCAGCGCTTCGCGGTTGCCTCCTACCCTTTCCCCGCGAACGCTCGCCCGAACGGCTGTAAGCCGGCAGGGACACTGGCCAAGAGGCAGCCTTCAGGGGCCGTGATCTTCGTCATCGAGTATGGAGCCGGCAGCGCGAGGGTCTTCCCGCCGCGTCCGGCGCGCCTCAAGCTCAGCGGCTTCCGAAACTACGAGTGCTTTGGCCGGAGCTACCAGCTGCGGTTCCGTGAAGCTGGGCGGTACTTCCAGATCCACATCGCCTTCGGGCGTCGGGCCGGGGCTGGCGTGCGGGCGACCGTCCTGCGCATCCTCGACAGCTTCGAGGCCAAAGCGCGCTGAGTCGAACGCTGTAGCGCTCCTCCTCACGACGCACTCGACTGCGGCCACGAGCCCGCCAGGGGCTCCCACGAGCTCAGTGCAATGTGGAGAAGGGCGGTCCCTGTCGCGGAAGAGGCGATGGGCGACAGCGTCGCTTGCTAGGCGGTCGGTAGGGTCGAGGCACATGCGCGGCTTGGCCAAACGGCTCCGACCGCGGGGTTGCGGACCTGACACCTGCGTGAGATCCGTGAGATGAAAAAGTCCTGCAAAACGGCACAATAAGCCTCGCCGCCTCTCAGCCCAAGCAAGGACCTGACCTGACACTTCCCGACGCCAAGAATGACGTGCGGAGCTGAGCGGCCTGATAGGCCCGGGAGGAGGGCTGCACGGTCGCCTGGTAACTAGGCGTCCGTGAGCGCGGGCTCGGGCGGCGGCTCCGCTTCGGCGGGGCGGCTCTCGTCTTGCGGCTCGCTGGCGGCGTGGTTCCGCTCGACGTGCCGGCGAAGCGGGGCGGCGTGAGGGAAGCGGGCGCCACAGTGCGTGCACTGGTAGGCGAGGGGACGTTCGAGCGCGAGGGCGGACTCGAAGAGGGGCTCCCCCTCCGCCTCCAGCTCCGTCCCGCGCGGCAGGACGCGGATGTGCTCGGGGCGG
>DASTEM010000261.1:0-3794 GCA_035709545.1 Gaiellaceae bacterium
GGTCAACCTCGGGTTCATGCCGCCTCCTCCTCGATCGGCGGGTCCCCGGCGACGACGAACGTCGACTCGGGAGCCCAGCTCAGGATGACATTGGTCCCCGGCGCGGGAACTCGCCCGCCGGAGTCGATGTTCTGTGCAAACACCTGGACGGTGCCCGCGGCCGTGCGGACGACGACCTGTGTCGCCACACCGATGTACGCGGTCTCGGCGATCGTTCCGGCGAGCTCGTTCGATCCTCCGCCGGCTCCTAGCGTGATCTTCTCCGGCCGCACGCCCGCCGCGACGCGCCCGGAGTGCCCGTGGACCTGCGCGCGGACGAGCTCCCCGCTGTCGAGTCGCACGCCGTCTGCGCCCTCGACTACACCGCGCAGCAGGTTGGAGACGCCGAGGAAGCCGGCGACAAACGCCGTGGCGGGCCGCTCGTACAGCTCCTGGGGCGGACCGAGCTGCTCGATGCGCCCGCCGTTCATCACCGCGATCGTGTCGGCCATCGTCATCGCCTCCTCCTGGTCGTGCGTGACGTGGACGAACGTGATCCCGATCTCGTGCTGGATTCGCTTGAGCTCGAGCTGCATCTGCTTGCGCAGCTTCAGGTCGAGCGCGCCGAGCGGCTCGTCGAGCAGGAGCACGCGGGGATGGTTGACGAGCGCGCGCCCGAGGGCGACACGCTGCTGTTGTCCGCCGGAGAGCTGCTTCGGCTTTCGCTTCCCGAAGCCCGAGAGCCCGACGAGCTCGAGCATCTCTGCCACGCGCCCCTTCAGTTCGTCCTTCGGAACGCGCTTCCGCTCGAGACCGAACGCGACATTGTCCTCGATCGACATGTGCGGAAAGAGCGCGTAGCTCTGGAAGACCGTGTTGACGTCCCGCTTGTAGGGCGGCAGGCCGACGACGTCCTGGTCACCGAGGAGGATCTGCCCTTCGGTCGGCTCCTCGAACCCGCCGATCATCCGCAACGTCGTCGTCTTCCCGCAGCCCGACGGCCCGAGCATGGCGAAGAACGATCCCCGGGGAACCTCCATCGAGACTCCGTCGACGGCGACCGCATGGTCAAACCGCTTGACCACCCCTTCCAGGCGGACGTCGGGGGTCGTAGTCTCCGTTGTCGTCATGCGAGCTTCACGCACACGTGCTTGATGCGGGTGTACTCCTCCATCGAGTAGATGGACATGTCCTTTCCGTAGCCCGACTCCTTGAAGCCGCCGTGCGGCATCTCGGACGCAAGCGGGAAGAGGTGCTCGTTGACCCAGACGGTGCCGAAGTCGAGCTTCGCCGCCACCTTCATGGCCCGGCCGACGTTCTCCGAGAAGACCGAGGCAGCGAGCCCGTAACGAACGCCGTTCGCCATCTCGATCGCGGCCTCGTCAGAGGCATAGGGCTGGACGGTGACGACGGGCCCGAAGACCTCGTTCTGCACGATCTCGGCGTCTTGAGCCACATCGGTAACGATCGTGGGCTTGACGAAGAAGCCGCGGTCGCCGAGCGCCTCCCCTCCGGTGAGGATCGTGGCCTTGGCGTCGCTCGCGCGCTCGAGGAACCCCAGCACACGCTCCTGCTGCTCGGCGGAGATGACCGGACCCATCCCAATGTCGTCGTCGGTACCCGGATCGCCGACCGAGAGCGACTCGACCGCTTTCACGGTCTCCGAGAGCACGTCGTCGTAGATCTTCTCGCTCACGAGGACGCGTGAGGAGGCGGTGCAGTCCTGCCCGGAGTTGAAATAGCCGCCGATCTTGATCGCCTCGGCCACGGTCGACGGGTCGGCGTCGTCGAGCACCACCATCGGCGCCTTGCCGCCGAGCTCCAGGTGGACGCGCTTCACAGTCTGTGCCGCGTTCGCGGCGATGAGCTTGCCGGTCGCAGTGTCGCCGGTGAGTGAGACGAGACGGATGTCCGGATGCCGGACGAGCCCGTCGCCGACCGGTATCCCGTCGCCGGTCAGAACCTGCAGAACACCGGCCGGGATGACGTCCTGCGCGAGCTCGACGAAGCGGAGCATCGTGAGCGGCGTCTGCTCGGCGGGCTTGATGATCTGGACGTTGCCGGCCGCGAGCGCAGGCCCGATCTTCCACATCGCCATGAAGAGCGGGTAGTTCCACGGGCAGATTCCCGCCACGATGCCGAGCGGCTCGCGGCGGATCATCGACGTGTAGCCCTCCGCGTACTCGGCGGCCGCCTTCCCCTCGAGGTTGCGCGCAGCGCCGGCGAAAAACCGGAGATTGTCGGACATGACGCCCGGCTCGTCGACGGCGACCCACCAGGGCTTGCCCACGTTCAACGACTCGAGCCGTGCGAGCTCCTCGGCGTTCTCGTCGATGATGTCGGCGAGCTTCAGCAGGAGCTCCATGCGGTCCTTCGGAGTCTTGTCCTGCCATTCGTTCCACGCTGCCTTGGCCGCATCTACCGCGCGCTCGACGTCCTCGGCCGACCCGCGCGGGACCTCGGCGATGACCTCGCTCGTCGCCGGGTTCAGCACCTCCATCGTCTCACCCGACGTCGAGTCGACGAACTCGCCGCCGATGAACTGCTTCTGCTGGGTTACAGCCACGCTCACGCTCGACCTCCGTTCGGTGAAATCGTGAGCAGCGTAACGCGGTAACGCGCGGCGCGACAAGGAACCGTTGAGGTAGAACCCGTTGCGCCGTGCGGATTCTCGTCGTCGGAACAGGGGGTGTCGGCTCTGCCTTTGCCGGTATCGCACAGCGTCGCTCGTTCTTCGAGCACTGCGCGCTGGCCGACTACGACGCCGCTCGCGCGCAGGAGGTCGCCGCGGGACTCGGCGACGCTCGCTTCAGCGGGCATGCGATCGACGCGTCGAGCAAGGACGCGCTGATCTCGCTCATCCGCAAGACGCGCGCCGACGTTGTCCTGAACGCGGTCGACCCGCTTTTCAACGTGCCGATCTTCGACGCGTGCTTCGACGCCGGCGTCACGTATCTCGACATGGCGATGACGCTCTCCGAACCGCACCCGACGAAGCCGTTCGAGCAGGTCGGGGTGAAGCTCGGCGACTACCAGTTCGAGCGCGCTTCTGCATGGGAGGAGCGCGGTCTCCTAGCACTCGTCGGCATCGGGATCGAGCCGGGCGCAGCCGACGTCTTCGCCCGCTTCGCCGCGGACCAGCTCTTCTCCGAGATCGACGAGGTCGGAATCCGCGACGGGGCCAACCTCGTCGTCGAGGGCTTTGACTTCGCCCCGACTTTCTCGATCTGGACGACTATCGAAGAGTGTCTCAACCCGCCCGTCATCTGGGAGAAGGAGCGCGGCTGGTTCACGACGGCGCCGTTCTCGGAGCCCGAGGTGTTCGACTTTCCGGAGGGAATCGGGCCTGTCGAGTGCGTGAACGTCGAGCACGAAGAGGTCTTGCTCGTCCCGCGCTGGATCGACTGCCGGCGCGCCACGTTCAAGTACGGGCTCGGCGACGAGTTCATCGAGGTGCTGAGGACGCTCCACAAGCTCGGGCTCGACTCGAAGGAGACGATCTCAGTAAAGGGCGTCGAGGTCGCACCTCGAGACGTGGTGGCTGCCGCTCTGCCGAACCCCGCCACGCTCGGCGACCGCATGAGTGGGAAGACGTGCGCGGGGACGCTCGTCACCGGCCTCGGCAAGGACGGGCAACCACGGAAGACCTACCTCTACCACGTCGCCGACAACGAGACGACGATGCGCGACTACGGCTCGCAGGCTGTCGTCTGGCAGACGGCGATCAATCCGGTGATCGCGCTCGAGCTGCTGGCGGACGGCACGTGGGCCGGCACGGGCGTGCTCGGCCCCGAGGCGTTCCCGCCGCAGCCGTT
>DASTEM010000262.1:0-2773 GCA_035709545.1 Gaiellaceae bacterium
CTCCGCCTGCATGGCGGGCGAGGTGGCTACTCATCTCCTGAATGATCAGTACCAGCTGGCCGCTGACGCGGCGAGCTGGTACGCGGACGTGTTCAAGGACCGGTACTTCCTCGAGGTTCAGGGGCACGACTCGGAGGGACAGGCGCGGCTGAACAAGCTCGTGCTGGGTCTCGCCAAGGATCTCGGACTCCCCGTGGTGGCGACAAACGACGCGCACTTCCTTCGAGCGAGCGACCACGACGCACACGACGTCCTCCTCTGCATTGGACTTGGGAAAGACAGAGGGGACGCGGACCGGATGCGCTACGACCGCGGGCTGTATTTCAAGAGCGCGCCGGAGATGGTGCAGCGCTTTCCCGACCGGTCCGACCTGATCGAGAACACGCTTCGGATCGCCGACGAGGTCGACGTTCCGTTCCAGAAGAAGTACTTCCTTCCGTCCTTCCCGCTCCCGGCGGGAGCTGCAACGGAGAACGAGCTGCTGGTTCAGCTCGCGACTGAGGGCGCCCACACACGGTACGGCAATCCGCTCCCGGACAACGTGCGCGAGCGACTCGAGTATGAGCTCGACGTCATCACGAAAACGGGGTACGCGGGGTATTTCCTCATCGTCTCCGACTTCATCGCCGCTGCTCGCGACCGCGGGATTCCGGTGGGGCCCGGACGAGGTTCCGCTGCCGGGTCGCTCGTCGCCTACGCGCTTCGCATCACCGACGTCTGTCCGCTGCGGTTCGATCTCCTTTTCGAGCGCTTCCTGAATCCGGAGCGCGTCTCGATGCCGGACGTCGACGTGGACTTCTGCTTCGAGCGGCGAGGCGAAGTGATCGAGTACGTGCGTCAGAAGTACGGTCGGGAGTCGGTGTGCCAGATCGTCACGTTCGGCACGATGAAGTCGCGCGCCGCCATCAAGGACGTAGGCCGCACACTCGGCTTCACCCCCGCCGAGACCGATGCGCTGGCGAAGCTGATTCCGAATCAGCCGAACTTCTCGCTGACGGTGAAGCAGGCGGTCGAGGAGATCTCCGAGATCGCGAAGCTCTACCGCACCGACGAGCGCTACAAGCAGCTCCTCGACTACGCGATGGCGCTGGAGGGACTCTCGCGCCACACGGGCGTCCACGCAGCGGGTGTGGTGATCGCGCCGGGTCCGGTGGACGAGTACGTCCCGATCTGCACACAGGCGACGAAGGGCTCCGGATCGAGCAGCGAGGACGAGACGGTCGTCGTGAGCCAGTACGACATGAACTGCCTCGAGAAGGCGGGCATGTTGAAGATGGACTTCCTCGGTCTCACGACGCTGACGGTCATCCACGACACCGTCGCCTCGATCCAGGCTCGCACGGGTGCGGCGCCCGATCTCCAGGCGCTGCCGCTGGACGACCCCGACACGTACCGGATGCTTCGCTCGGGACGTACGGCAGGCGTGTTTCAGTTCGAATCGAGCCTCGCCACCGACGTGCTCCGGCAGATGCGCTGCGATCGTTTCGATGACCTCGTGGCGTCGAACGCGCTCGTGCGACCTGGACCGCTCGACAGCGGAATGCACCTCGTCTACATCCGCCGCAAGCGCGGAGAAGAGCCGGTCAGTTACGTCCTTCCCGAGCTGCAGCCGATTCTCTCACCGACGTACGGGGTGATCACCTATCAGGAGCAGGTGATGCGCATCGCGCAGGTCCTCGCCGGCGTATCGCTCGCCGAGGCCGACGTCCTGCGCAAAGCGGTGGGAAAGAAGGACGCGGAGCTCATCAAGCTCGAGCTCGGAAAGTTCATCCAGAAGTCCATCGGGCGCGGGTACGACAAGAGGATCATCGACGACATCGCGGCGCAGATCGAGACGTTCGGACGGTACGGGTTCAACAAGTCGCACTCGGTCGCGTACTCGATCCTGTCGTATCAGACGGCGTGGCTGAAGACGCACTATCCGGCCGATTACATGGCGGCGCTGCTCTCGAGCTGCATCGGCGACACGGATAGCGTGGTGAAATACATCGCCGAAGCGCGCGAGCTCGGGCTCGAGGTACTTCCGCCGGATGTGAACGAGTCGGGCTACAAGTTCACCGTCGTCGGAGATCGGCGCGTCCGCTTCGGGCTGGGCGCCATTCGAAACGTCGGCCGCACCGCAATCGATTCGATCCTCGAGGCGCGTCGGGAACGTCCCTTCACGACGCTCTTCGATGTGTGCGATCGCGTCGATCTGCGCATCTGCAACAAGCGCGTGTTCGAGGCGTTGATCCACTCGGGTGCGCTCGATGGGCTCGGCGGGCATCGCGCGCAATACGCCGCCGTTCTCGATGCGGCGATGCAGGAGGCGTCGCTCAAGCAGGATGAGCGGCTGAGCGGACAGGTGTCGCTGTTCGGCGACGCGTCCGCCGACGGGTACGCGCGCCAACACATGCCGATGACGCTCCCCAACCTGCCCGCGATGAGCGATGCGGAGCGTCTCGCGAAGGAAAAGGAAATCCTCGGGTTCTACATTTCCGGGCATCCGCTCGAGCCCTTCCGCACGGAATGCGAGCTTTTCGCGACGCACGCCGTCGCGCAGCTCGGGGCGTGGTCGGACCAGCCGGTGGCCCTGGGCGTCGTGGTGACCTCCATTCGCCGCCAGCTCTCCAAACGGTCCGGCGCCGAGTTCGCGCGCTTGACGATCGAGGATTTTTCGGGATCTTCGGAGGTGCTCGTCTTCCCCGAGGCCTGGACCCTTCTGGCCGATCGCATTCGAACCGACGTGCCCGTGCTCATGCGCGGGGGCTATTCGCGTCGCGATCAGGGGGCG
>DASTEM010000263.1:0-4543 GCA_035709545.1 Gaiellaceae bacterium
ACACCCAGACCTGAGCCTCAGGCACGCGGAAGTCGAGAACGATCCTTCCAGTCGCCGGTGTGCTCGGTTTCGTTCCCAGGGGAGGAAGGGCGGTGACGCCCCCACCATCGAAGACGATTGCGCGCACGGCGAAAGAGGAGGCCGTCGCGACGACCGCGGCCAGGACAGCGACCGCGAGCGTGATCAGCCGACGGCGCTTCTCATGCGCACGGGAACGAGCCAGCACATCATCCCAGTCGGGCCCACCCAAGGAAGCGGGAAGAAGGCGGTCGATGCTGATGCGGTCGAGATCAGTCATGTCCGGACTTCCTCCAATCGGGTGCGTAGCGCCGCATGCGCGGCATTGAGAGTCGCGGCGACGGTTCCGTCACGAATCCCGAGCGCCTCGCCGATCGCTGCGTAATCGAGGTCCGCGTAGTAACGGAGGAAGACGGCTGTCCGCTGCCGCTCCGGCAGGCGCGCGAGCGCTACGCGCAGCTCGACGTCGTCCTCCGGACGACCGTTCGCAGCAGCCGCCTCGTCATAGACCACGACCGGAGCCCCACGACGTACGTCCGAACGCGCCACGTTGAGCACGATCCGCCAGACCCACGCTTCGAGCGGGCCTGCGCCCCTGAACGAACCACGCTTGCGCACCGCGGTCGCGAACGCCTCCTGCACCGCGTCACGCGCTCGTTCGGAGTCGCCCGTCACGCTCGCCGCGACACGCGCGAAGACGTCGAAGCGGCTGCGGTACAGCGCCTCGAGGTCGTCCAAGCTCGCTCCGCGGCGTCCGATCACACTTCTCTGACGCGCAGGATGAGGGATTTCTTTAGTCGCTGAAGCCGCTCGTGCTCACATAGACTCGCGCCCCGATGCGCTTCCGCAAGGACGCCCGGCTGGATCCCTCGCAGGTCGACGACCAGCGCGGGCGCGGCGGCGGCATGCCCGGCGGGCTGCCCATGACACTCGGAGGCGGAGGCGGGGTGATCGGCATCATCGTGCTCCTCGCCTTCCTCCTCCTAAGCGGTGGTGGAGGGCTCGGCGATCTCGGCGGGCTCCAGGGACAGGCGGTTGGGCCGGGAACAGCGTCGACGGAGCTGCAGACTGAGTGTCGGACGGGCGCCGACGCTAACGAACGTGAGGACTGCCGCATCGTCGGCGTCGTCAACAGCATCCAGGCGTATTGGTCGAAAGCATTCCGCGGCTATGAGCCAACGCGCACGCGGTTCTTCGACGGCGTGATCCAGACAGGCTGCGGTGCGGCCTCGCCCGCGGTCGGCCCCTTCTATTGCCCACGCGACCGCTACGTCTACATCGACCTCGGCTTCTTCGACCAGCTGCAGTCGCAGCTTGGTGCACGCGGCGGGCCGCTCGCCGAGGCGTACATTCTCGCGCACGAGTACGGGCACCACGTGCAGAACCTGACCGGGGTGCTGCAGAACGCGGATCGTGACACGGGTCCGCAGGGAGGCCAAGTGCGCGTCGAGCTCCAGGCCGATTGCTACGCAGGACTGTGGGTCGGAAACGCGCTCGACACCGGCTTTGTCGAGGACATCACTCGCCAGGACATCTCCGACGCGCTCGATGCGGCTGCCGCGGTCGGCGACGACCGCATCCAAGAACGCTCGCAAGGCCGCGTGATCCCGGAGTCGTGGACGCACGGGTCGGCCGAGCAGCGACAGAGCTGGTTCGTGCGGGGCATCGAGGCGTCCGGGCCCAATACCTGCGACACCTTCCGCGGGCGCGTATGAGCAAGGACGGCTCGTCACCGGCGGTTCACGACCGAGGCGGCTGGCCGACTGACGCGCCGATCGATCGCACGGAGCACGCGCTCGCCGACTGGGAGATGCTCGCGGATGCACTCGTGGGTGTGCTCGGTGGGAGCGGCGTGATGAACGTCGACGAGCTCAGGCGCGGGATCGAGAGCATGCCTCCGAACGAGTACGAGGCGGCTTCGTACTACGAGCGATGGCTCTTCTCGATGGAGACGATTCTCGAGGAGAAGGGCGTGCTCGAACCCGGAGAGCTCGACGCGAGGGTCGCAGGGTGAGCTACCACGTCGGTCAGCCGATTCGAATCGCCGCCCGCGACCACGAGGGCCACCATCGCACTCCGGCTTACCTCAAGGGCAAGACGGGGAGGATCGAGCGCGTCCACTCCTCCTTCACGAACCCGGAGACCCGAGCGTACGGCGAAGACGGTCTTCCCGAGCAACAGCTCTACCTCGTGAGCATCCCTCAGCGCGAGCTATGGGCGACGTATCCCGGATCTGCGTCGGACCGTCTGTACGCCGACGTCTTCGAGCACTGGCTGCAACCCGAATGAGCACGCACGATCACGACCACTCGCACGAGCCGCTCACGAACGGTGACGAGCCGGCCGCAGCAGCGCGCGTGCGCGCGCTCGCGGAGCTGCTCGTCGAGAAGGGCACCGTCGAGCGCGAGGACATTCGTCGGCGCATCGACTGGCTCGTGTCGCGCTCGCCTGCGGATGGCGCTCGCCTCGTCGCGCGCGCTTGGATCGACGACGAGTTCAAGCAACGCCTCCTCGCCGACGCACGCGCGGCCGCCCTCGAGCTCGGTCTCGAACCAGGGCCCTCACCCGTCGTGGTCGCGCTCGAGAACAGCCAGACCGTGCACCACATGGTCGTCTGCACGCTCTGCTCGTGCTACCCGAGGGCGCTGCTCGGGCCTCCGCCCGACTGGTACAAGAGTCTCCCCTACCGCTCGCGCGCCGTGTCGGATCCGCGCGGTGTTCTCCGAGAGTTCGGCCTCGCGCTCGCCGAGGACGTAGAGGTGCGAGTGGTCGACTCGACGGCCGATGTCAGGTACCTCGTCATCCCGCGCCGACCGGCCGGCACGGATGCGCTCACCGAGGACGATCTTGCAGCGCTCGTCACCCGCGACTCGATGATCGGGGTTGCCGAGCCGCTGACGCAGCCTAAGCTCACGGCGCAAGAACCGCCCGGCTAGGCCGCCCTCAGTACGACTTCGATCGCCGTGCCGCGCCCCGGAGCGGACTTCACGCGGAGCAGACCATCGATCGCCTCGGCTCGAAGCCGCATGTTTGCAACGCCTTGGCCGGTCGCCTCGGTCGACTCGTCGAACCCGATCCCGTCGTCGGAGACCGAGACGACACGCCGGCCTCCGAGCTGCGAGATCGAGACCTCGACATGTCCCGCTTCCGCATGGCGCCGAGCGTTACCGAGCCCCTCCTGGACGATGCGAAAGACCTCGATCTGCTCGTCTGGTGCGAGCTTGACCTGTGGGTCCACGTCGAGCTCGACGTCAAGCTCGCCGTCTGCGGTGAGGAGCTCGACGTAACGGCGAAGCGCGGAGTCGAATCGCGCCGAACCGCCCGCCGAAGAGAGCGCGAGGACGGCGAACCGCGCCTCCTGCTGCGCCGACGTCGCCGCCTGTTTCAGCCGTGGAAGCACGTGCTCGAGCGGAGCACCCGACTCGAGCATGCTCACCTGCGTCGAGATCGCGAAGAGATACTGCGCGAGCCCGTCGTGGATCTCCCGTGCGACACGAGCTCGCTCGTCCGCGACGGCTCGGCCGAACTCGGCCTCTGAGATCGCGCGCCAAACACCCACGAGCAGGATCGCGTACGCGATCACGCGGAGGAAATCGCCCTGAAGGAGAAAGTCGCTCGACACGACCGGAGTGAGCAGAAGGTGGATGTCCGCGAACAGTGCGAGCGTTGCGGCCAGACACATCCAGCTGTCGAGATCGCGTCCGTAGCGCCGATAGCGAAGTCCAAACCCGACGAGAGCGACGAGCCAGAGCACCGAGAGCAGTGCGGCGGCAAGTTGGACGTAGAACCCCTCGACCATATCGGGCGCCTGCCCGACGCCCCAGTCGGGACCGCCGAGTCCAACTGCTGCGGCAGCGAGGATCACCGTGACGCCCGTCCCGACCGTTAGCAGCGAGCGGCGCCGAGACGCCATTCGCCCGCTGACGTAGGGGGCGATCGCGATCAAACCGGCCCCAAGCAAGCGGGCGCCGACAAGTGCCCAAGCCGATTGCGGGGCGAGCGAGCCCACGCCGAGAACAGGAACGAGGCTGAACGCAACCGTCCCGAGCGCGATGCTGAGGAAGCCCGCACCGAGGAGCAGGTCGAGGGTACGTCCGTCGACGAGGAAGCGAACGGACGACAGCACACAGACGATCGCGGCGACGACGGCGACAGCGGTATCGAAGACCAGCCGGGCGTCATGGAGCTCGTATGACGACTGCAGCGAGTCGCTCGCCGCGAAGAGCGCTGTCGCGGACGCCAGCAGCCCGACCAGCAGGATCTCTCCGACCAGCCACGAGCGATAGCTGTACGCGCGTGCCCTGTCCACGATTTCCTTGTCGGCAGAGCGAGTCTTGCCGATAAGAGAAGCGTGGCTGAGCGCATCCTGATCGTCGACGACCACCCACTGACCAGGGACGCCCTCGCGGCGCTGCTTGCGCAACAGGGATTCGACGTAGTTGGCGCGTCCAACGACGGCGCACACGCGGTCTCCGACGCGAGCAAGCTCCAGCCTGACATCGTGCTCCTCGACCTGACGATGCCG